>DAOVTB010000157.1 GCA_030633305.1 Candidatus Muiribacteriota bacterium | reverse complement strand
TCAAACTCAAGGAAATCCGGGCAAAAATCAGTCTGTTTGAATATGATAATGCGAAGATTGCTCTTGATGAAGTTCTTGAAAAAGATCCTACTTGTGCTGAAGCAATGTATCTTTGCGGAGTTGTTAACTGTAAAACTGGAAAGTACAAGGATGGTCTTGTATTTTTCAAGAAAGTTATTGAGCTTGCACCGGAAAACTCACAGCTGGCATTAAGTGCATTCGAAATGATAAACCAGATAAAATAATCTACGTCCTGAATGGGCGAATCTTGAATTTTTCTGTATCCGTTCAAACCTCAACGCACGAATAGTGCGCCTCGGTTTGCCCGAATACAGAAAAAATTCAACCTTCATCCCATTCAGAACGCAGATTATTCTATCTCATCTCGTCAAATGTCCAGATTTAGATGGTTAAAAACAAAAAATAATACTAAATACCAATATAAAAGGGGTAAGAAGGACTTTAATTTTCTTTGAAGTTCAAAAAAATTCACAGTCCCCTGACCCCCGCGCCAGATAACTTCAATCTACCCAAATCAGTAAAATGGTACGGATCAGACAAAGGTACAAAAATACTGTAGGGACAAGTTACCTCAGACTGTATCACAATCCTTCTGACACAAGTTATATTATTTTGGGTGAAAATGAAGTGAAAAATGGTGAGCCGTGAAGGGTTCGAACCTTCGACCCGCAGATTAAGAGTCTGCTGCTCTGCCAACTGAGCTAACGGCCCACAGAAAAATTTATATCATATGTCAATTCTTGGTGTCAAGTTAAATTTAGATATCATTCCACTTGACAAAGAAGTGAAATCTTATATAATTATATGTTAAATATAAAGAAAAAATGTACGGAGGTAGTATGAAAAGATTAGTTTTAGTTTCAATTATTTTGTTTCTGTTTGTAATTCCAAATTTGAATGCAGATGCGTTATCAAAGATCACATCTGGTTTGAAAGAGGTACTTAATTCACAAAATACAACTCCAATGGACAAAGTAGATGTCCTGATAAGAGTTAAGGGAAATACAGATTTTAGAAGTATCAAAGGTAATGCTCGTAAAGTAATTTCTGCTTTAAAAAGAACTGCTGACACAAGTCAGGAAGATTTACTTAATTATCTTAGAAAAACAGATAGTGAAGATATAGAACCATTCTATATTGTCAATCTTATTCATGCAGCGGCTCCAAAAAGTGTAATATATGATCTTGCAAAACGTGATGATGTGGAAATGATCTATCATGATGATATCGTCAGACTGTTTCCAGTTTTCCAGGGCGATACGGTAAAAACTGAAGGTGCCTATGAATGGAATCTGACAATCATGAATGTTGACAAGGCTAGAAATGCTTTTGGCTTATCTGGTAAGAATGTTGTTATTGGACATATTGATACTGGAATCGATGCTAATCATAAAGATCTTAAAGGTAAGGTAATTGGCTGGAAAGACTGCATAAGTGATAAGCCAGATCCATATGATGATCAAGGACATGGAACACATACTGCCGGAACTATTGCTGGTGGTAATAACAGTGGTAAATATATTGGAATGGCTCCAGATGTAAAACTTGTGGTTGCAAAAGTATTTAGCAGCTCCGGTGGAGCCCAGTCATCTGATATTATGGAAGCGATGGAATATATGCTTGATCCTGATGGCGATCCAGATACAAATGATGCACCAAGACTTGTAAGTAATTCCTGGGGTTCAAGTACTCAGACCAATACAGTTTATTGGGAAGCAGTAAATGCGTGGGTAAATGCAAATATTTTTCCTTCATTTGCAGCAGGAAACAGTGGTCCAGGAGCCAAGACCGTAGGAACTCCAGGTGGTTTTCCACATTCATTTGCAGTTGGTGCAACTGATAATTCTGATAAAATTGCTTATTTTTCATCACGAGGACCTATTTTCTGGGAAAATATCGAATGGATCAAACCAGATGTTTCAGCTCCTGGAAAAGACATTCCAAGTGCATGGCCTGGTGGAGGATATAAATCGATCAGTGGTACAAGCATGGCATGTCCAGCTGTTTCTGGTGTGATTGCTCTTCTTTATGAAGCGAATCCTGATCTTTCTATTGATACTATAAGGGAAATTCTTGAAAGTACTGGTAAAGATCTCGGTGATGCTGGTAAGGATAATGTCTTTGGAAGTTGTAGAATTGATGCCTATCAGGCTCTTGTAAAAGTCTTGGACAGCGGAAAACTTGCTGGAAAAGTAACTGATTCAGGAACGGGCAAAGGAATAGCATCTATTGTAAAAGTAGTTGAAAATGATTTTACATTTAAAACTGATAAAGCTGGTAAATATCAGGTAACTTTACAGAAGGGGAAATACAATGCAGAATTTTCTGTATTTGGATATATCTCAAAGAAAGCTGGATTTGAAGTCATAAAAGGTAAGACTACTAATCTCAATGTATCGCTTAAAAGAGCACCTCTTGGATTACTTCAAGGAACAGTTAAAAATGCTGCTGGAGAGCCATTAAAAGCTATAATCCATATCGCACCGCTTGAAAATATTGCAACAGATCCTGATACAGGTAGTTTTGCAATTGAAATTCCAAATGGAACATATGAAATAAAAGTAAGTTCCTGGGGACATGCTACAGAAATAAGATCAAATGTTGTAGTTTCAGGTGATCAGAATGAAAATTTTATTCTGGAAAAATTACCTCCAGTTCTTTTAGTTGATGATGACAAGAATACCAAGTGTGAAGAAAAATATATTCAGGGACTCCAGGATAACAATGTAGACTACACTTATTTTGAATATACTAAAGATAGTGTAATATCATTGGATCTTGTAGGACAATATCCTGTTGTATTCTGGTCAACTGGTAAAGACTATGGAACTTCTCTGACAGATTCTGATCAGGATTTACTTAAAGAGTATCTTTCAAGTGGTGGTAACCTGTTTGTTTCAGGTCAGGATATTGGTTATGATATAAAGTTATCTGCTTTTTATAAAAAATATCTTCATGCAGAGTTTGCTGGTGATAATGCTAAGACAAATAATGTGTCTGGAATAAGTGGAAATTCTCTGTCAAATGGAATTGAACTTGATATTTCAGGTGATTCTACTGTTTATAATCAGAATTATCCGGATTATATCAATGTTACTAACGGGAAAGCTCTTTATAAGTACAGTACTGGACAGATTGCAGGTGTAAATTATAATGATAACACCTACAAATTAGTTTATCTTGCATTTGGATTTGAAGGAATCAAAGGAAGGGCAACAAGAAAGAAAGTTCTTAAAAATATCACTTCATACCTGATCCCAAAAAGTAATGATAATTTAATCAAACTTCAGGAAATTTATCTGGAAACAAAAAAATCATTTTCTCCAGATTCTGATGTGATGACTGACAGAGTTAAACGAATTTCTGATAGAATAATAAATTCTATTGAAACAGATGTGAAAAATGGAAATATGGCATCTGCAGATGCAATGTTAAGTTTTATACAGAAATCAACTGTTCCAGAAGCATTTGGATATCTTTTAAGGAAGATTAGAGAACTGGCAGTAAATTCAAAATCTTATGGCTGGATTAAAATAGCCGATAAGTTATTAAAATAGTTAATATTTGAATAACATAATTAAAAAACGGACAGGCTTTTTTGCCTGTCCGTTTTTATTATCTAAATGAATTATAAATTTTTGACTTATGGTAAAGCTTGATAAAAGACATTTACAACGTCTGCTGTATTTTCACTTACAGATACTTGTATTGGTATCGCGTTAACATCTGCAGTGTTAGGTGCTACCCCAATCTTTAAAACAGTTGAGCTTGTGAATGTAGCCATTGAATATGGTACATCTACGCTGACCTGCCAGAATTGTCCTGCTGGTTGAGCGATAAAGTTATTCTCAATACCGTTAACAGTTACAGAAACTATTATTTCTAATGATGCTGGTACTCCCGCTGGCGGATGCACATGTACATCAACAGTCTTAAAGGCTATCTCCAAATCTAATGCATTATCAGGTACTTCATACACCTGTCCAGGACCAAGTGCTGGAATTGGGTAAACAAGACGATTTGATGTAAGTGGCTCTCTTATTGACAGATTTAATTGATATTTTGACAGCCATGGTTGAATATTGGTTTCAAAAAATCCTGAAGCATCTACAGTGATTGTTGCAAAGGTTGCATCTGCATTTTGAAGACTTAGAAAAGCTATAATGTCAGTAGCAGGATCCATCCAGAGTTTAAACTTTTTTGGAATATTAACAAGTCCTCTTATGGTTGGAAGGTTATCCTGGGCATATTTTAATATATATGTCTGTTCAAATACATGATTTTCAGCAACTGTAATCGTATTTTGACCAGCATCAACCATATCATATATTGGTTCTCCTGAATCAGCAAATCCAATGGTCCATGTTCCGGTTTCCAACTTTGGAAAGATAACCTCGCCATCAGCATTTGTAGTTGCATATTCCGTTGTAGAACCTGCTTTTTTCATTTCTATAGTAACATTTTCGAGAGGAATCTGTAATGCTGAATATACAAATGTTCCTTTAAAGCTACCGGATCCGTTTTGTGGAGATTTAACAATATAATAATCAGGCATTTCATATGTTCGTCCACTTTCTATAAACGCTATTGGCACATCTTCTGCAGGTATTGTTCCCTCTGCATTTGGTGCAGTCGGTCCAAGATTACTTAAACCAATAACGTATGCATATCCGTTCTGTTTACCTTGAATATCAAATTGGAGAGTGTATTCACCAGGAGGAACATTGTTTATTACGTATTCGCCATGTGCACTTGGTTCAATAATTGTATATCTGAAATTCAGTCTCTGATCAGCTCCATTTGGTATGGCTTCAACTCTTACTTTTACCGGATTCAATGCTGGGTTAGACCCTTCAAATACATATAATTTACCTTTAATGACGCCATCTGAAATTGCACTGTTAATACATCCTGTTATTAATAGGAATGGAAGTGACAGCAACAGAAGTATCGTCATTTTCTTGAATCTTGTTTTTAACATACTTTGCACTCCTGTGAAATTTAATTTATATAAGATATTAATTACTAAGAATATGCATCAATACTCTTTCAACACTATCATCAATATTGTACTGAACAGCATTTGAAGTCCAACCATCATCAACTGCAGCCAGGCCAATAGGTTCAAATTCGAAAACTCCATATGGCATTTCGACATATGCTCGATATCCATTACTTCCATTTGGCCGCATTTCAAAGCTGTCGAGTACACCAGTTATGTTGGAGCTTGATCCTGTTACTTGACAATAAATAATGCTGTTTGCCCCTCCAGGAATAGAAGGATCGGTTGCATCTACACCATTTGCATCAATTATGATTGTCTTTGAGAGATATTCAAAAATAATTGAATCTTCAGGAAGAATATAATTTTGACTGGCACTAAGTGATGGGACAAGAGTTTTTATACTTCCGGAAAAATGAGGTTCTGCCCCTGTTGCAGTTATTGTATATCTAGAAAGTCCGCTTGGAACGTCAAATGTAAAAGTGTTTTGTATCATAGTAGGAGTAGACGGAAAATCACTATCTCCTTCTGTGAAATTGTTGCTGTCACAACGTATCTTGACGATATTAGTCAGATTAGTCATGAAAAAACTGGCATATCTACCAGAAAAATTTATTTGACCGGTTATTCTTGCTTTTATAGGTGTGATAAATATATCTTTATAAACAACCATGTCTTTTGAGATTACTACTGAAGGAACTGAGCCACCATCGGCACCACCCAAATTTTTAAAACCAACAGCGCTAGGAACAATATTATATGTTTTTCCAGATTCTAATTTTGAAAGAATGTATTCACCATTTGCATCTGTAGTATCAGTGATCTGTGGAGCTGCGCCATCGGTAGTTAAAACTGCGCTGACCATTACACCTTCTATTGGCATATTTCCTGCAATTGAAAAGATTTTTCCTCTTACAGTTCCATACCCCGAAACTTCTCTCTTGTGAATATAAATATCAGGCATTACATACATCTCGTTTTTTCGTACAAATGCTTCCCATACATTATGAATGGCTTCAGCACGTGGGGCGGTTGCCTCTCCATCATCAGAATCATCATCATCATCCCCAGTAGTGCCACCACCAGAAACATTTTCTGGAACAAAAGAATATGAATAACCGTTATGATAATCCTTGATAAAGAATCTCAAATTATAAGTTCCTTCAGGAAGTCCATCAATTTGATATACTCCATGAGTTTTTAGATTTTTATAATCTACACGGGTTGGATTTGCAGATGCGCTTCCATCTGCATAATCAGTGTATGCCTCAACTCGTACTTCAATATCTGGAAGGAGTCCTTCGTCGGCACCGCCTAAGTAAAAATTACCAATGATTCCGCCAAAACCATGACCAGAGCTGATTTCATCCCAAGTACATCCATTTAGGAAAATTAGGAAGATAAATCCAATCCAAATTAGCCTGCTTTTTTTCATTCTATACCTCCAGAAAGGTAAATTTATTTTAAAATATAATTAATAATCCTTTATCAAATGGGTTATCGGTAACCTTTTTAAATTTCATTAGAATTATTGGAGGTTAATTTTAAAAAAATTAAGGAATCGAATAATATTGTAGGGGAGGGTCTGTGACCCTCCCGAATTAAATTATTTTGGATCATATATACAAAGAATTCCATTTTATGTTTTTTTATTAGACCGGGAGGATGACACAGTCTGATAGACCCTTCCCTACAGATTGATATTATTTTTTGCAAACTATTAATTTGTCGACCAGGATGGACGAATAATTTGACTAATACTGGTAATTCTGAGACAATTATCATTATGAATCTTTCGATTTTTAGATTAATACTGGTATTTTGCGATATTTTCAGCATCGTATCAGGTTTTCTACTTGCATATTATATAAGGTTTTATACTTTCATCAAAGTTTCAACTGAAATTCCAGGATTTGGTCTATACCTTTTTGCAGTTCCGTTTATTCTAACAATTCAAATCATTGTATTTAGTCGTTCAGGGATGTATGACAGTAATAGATTTGATATGAAATTCCATTATATTAAACTGATCGAGGGCATATCTTTTTCAACTTTCATTATATTATCTATTAGTTTTATATTCAGAGAGATCAGCTATTCGCGTCTGACTTTTTTCATTTTTATATTCACTGAATTTTTTATACTGATTTTTTTCAGGTTTATAGTCCTGAGTATTAAAAAAAGATTGATCAAAAAAAATATTGGCCGCGAAAATATACTATTTGTCGGTTGTTCTGAACAGGGTATGGATTTGATACAGAGATTGGATTCGGAGAAATATAAGTTGTATAATATTATGGGTTATGTTGCGACTCCCACAGATCCTGTTAATGAAAAGAATCGTGATCTGAAATGCCTTGGTAAAATTTCTGAAAACCACCTGGAAGAAATATGTATAAAAAACAATATATCAATTATTATTGTGGCAGTATCCTGTTATTCCAATGCGTTGATATGGCAGATTGAAAAGGGAACAGCACAATTAAATATTCAGTTAAGAATAGTTACAGAGTTTGGAGATATTTTTACAAGGAATATATACATAGAAGAATTCTACAGTGAATTGACCATGGTTATTGCACATTCCACTCTTGGAACTGATCAAAGATATATTAAAGATTTTTTTGATATGTTTTTTGCATTGATTATTCTTATTATTACTTCACCGATAATGCTTTTGATTGCAGTAATAATAAAAATTTCTTCTCCAATAGATCCGGTAATATATAAACAAATTAGAACTGGTGTTGATGGAAAGAGTTTTGAAATGTTGAAATTTAGAACAATGTCAACAGATGCTGAGGTTAATACTGGTCCAGTATGGGCGGAAAAAGGTGATATCAGGGTAACATGGATTGGAAAGGTACTTAGAAAAACAAGTCTTGATGAACTCCCGCAATTTATAAATGTTCTTCGTGGACAGATGTCAATTGTTGGTCCAAGGCCTGAAAGACCTGTTTTTGTTGAAAAATTCAAGGAAAAATATCCCACTTATCTTTTCCGCCATAAAATAAAAAGTGGTATAACTGGTTGGGCTCAGATTAATGGTCTCAGGGGAAATACTGATCTGGAGAAAAGATTAAAATATGATCTTTATTATCTTGAAAACTGGTCACTTATGTTTGATATTAAAATCATAATATTGACTATTCCTGAATTATTATTTAGTAAATATGCATATTAAAAAAGAAAAGAATAGAAAAAGATTCTCGCGCAGAGATCGCTGTGAATGCAGAGAAAAGATTGGTTAGATAAATAAAGACAAACAATAGTATTATAGGGATATGTTACTCTGATTGTGATTGTTAAAAAGGTGAAAATTAGCTACAGATAAACACAACTTTGTCGTCATACTGTGACTTGATTACAGTATCTATTCAATTGTTAAGATTTTAAAATGAATCATGTGGTTTAACAGCAGGATGACAACGTATAATGACGAAGTCTGGTAATCTGTTTGATATTAAAATCTGTGTTTATCAGTGTAAATCTGTGGCAAAAAGAATAAGGAGTATAGAATATGAGTTGGGACAGTCCTGGAGGATCAAAAGGCGGAATAGGTTCATTTTTAACTGGATTTTTGCTATGCGGAATAGGTTTGTTTATGCTTGGAAGAAAAGTTGTTGTATTTTCCGGATATCACTCATTTTTTGGAAATAATTCTTTTGGTGTAGAACTTGTATGTTTTATGCTTGGAATAGGTTTTCTTTTTTTTAATTCAAAAAGTCCTATAGGATGGATAATAAGTGCTGGCTCAGTTATAATGATACTTCTTTCGCTTATCATGAGTCTTCGATTAAGGTTGCATTACCTTTCTTTGACTGAAACAATGATTATTTTTGCAATGATAGCCGGTGGATTTGGATTGATAGGAAAAGGACTTTTTACTACTAGCAGCGACTACTGAAGGGCGGAATTGAAGCAATTTTTACACTAATTTCAGGATTCTTAATAGTAATTTTAATTTTCTCTATGGTAAGCCTGTTTCTGTTAAAGATAACAACACGGACGGGTTCTATTTCCGGTATTGTAAAGGTTGGTGGTTATAGAGATCATTCGAAGATAAGGGTTCGTATTTCTACTTTATCAAACGATGAAAACTATTTTAACATTGATTATGTCCAGGATGATGGAGGGAATTTTATTGAATCCTATACTGAGCAGGATGGGAAATTCATTATTACTGATGTTCCTTCTGGTAATTACTGGGTATGTATTGAGAAAAAGAATTTTGATATTAAATTGAAATTAATCACAGTTAATACTGATGGAAAAAATATTGATATTGGTAAAATCACCTTAAAATGAAGAATAATAAGAAAACTTTTCTGGATAAGATTCCACCACTTCCTGGAGTTTATCTGATGAAGGATAAAAAGGAAAAGATTATATATGTAGGTAAGGCGAAAAATTTAAAAAATCGTACCCGATCATATTTTGTGGATTGTCCAGGTGATATCAAAGTCCAGGTTCTTGCTCCACTTGTAACAGATATTGAATACATCATAACTTTTAATGAAACTGAGGCTCTTTTGCTGGAAGCCAATCTTATCAAGAAGCATAAGCCTGTATTTAATGTCATGTTAAAAGATGATAAAAGATATCCTTACATTAAATTTACAATAAAGGAAAAATATCCAGTCTTAAAACTAGCTAGAAAGAAAATTCTGGATGGTTCTCTCTATTGGGGACCATATCCTCATTCCGGAAATGTAAGAGAAATAATTGATGTTTTAACTGGAACGTTCAAATTAAGAACATGTAAAAAAATGAAGAAACGTGACAGGGCGTGTTTGAATTATTTTATACATAAATGTCTTGGTGCCTGTGTTGCCAATACAGAAATAGAAAGTGAATATCGCAGAAACTGTGATTTAATTGTAAAATTACTTGATGGCGGTTTAAATGAGATAATTGGATTGTTTCAAGAGAAAATGTCTGGATTTTCAAGGCGTGAAGAGTTTGAAGAAGCTGCAAGAATTCGTGATCGTATAAAACTTCTTAAGTGGTTGGACGAAAAGCAGCATGTTCTTGATTTAAAGAATCGTGAAGTTGACATTATTGCTTATTCAGGTAATCAAAAAGTTTCTTTAATGGAAGTGTTTTCAGTCCGAAGTGGTTCGATTCTTGGAAAAGAGATTCTGAGGTATGAAGGTTGTATTGAAGATCTTACTGAACATATTGATGTGCTGATTCTGGAATATTATAAAAACAGCCAATTAAAACTGCCGAGAAAGATTGCTGTACCTGTCGAATTTCTAGAGGGAAATATTGAAATTCTTAAAAACGCTTTTTTTACTTTACACAAACAAAAAGTACAGTTTATAAAACCCCAGAGGGGTGAACTTGCAAAATTGATGAAACTTCTAAAGTTGAATGTTTCCAGAGATCTTATCAGGGATGTTGAAAAAAACAGGAAAAGTAATTTTGAAAGAATCCAAAAAGAAGCGATAAAATGTTTTGAAATAGCTCATTTTAATCATATTGAAACTGTTGATATTTCCAATCTTGGAGTCCATTTTCCTGTTGGTGCAGTTGTTGTTAACAAGAATGGAGAATTTTCTAAAAGTGATTACAGGAAGTTTAAAATAAAAAATCTGACAGATCAGCAGAATGATTTTGAAATGATTAAGGAAGTAATATATAGAAAATATAAAAGGATGAAGGAAGAAAAAATAGCCTATCCGAATATTGTTTTGATTGATGGTGGAAAAGGTCAGCTGAATTTTGCAAATGACGCTCTGGTGGAATTAGGTATAGATGATATTTGTCTGATTTCAATTGCAAAAGAGATGGAGGAAATTTTCAAAATTTCAAAAAGTGGAAAGATCAGTGTTGTTAATATGAAAGAATATAAAAAACTTCATCTGTTTCTGATCAGAAACAGAGATGAAGTACATAGATTTGCGGTAAAATTCCATAGAAGTCGTCGTCAGAAAAGTTCATTGCGAGGAATCCTTGATTCAGTCAATGGAATTGGACCTAAACGAAAAAAAATGATCCTGAAAAAATTTGAATCACTGGATAATATTTTACAATCAGGAGTAACAGGACTTCTTGAAATTCCAGGAATTACAACTGAAATCGCTGAAGATGTAATCGAAGCGATTGCTTCAATGAAAAAATAAAAGAAGACATTGCGCAGAGAACGCTGAGGATGCAGAGGAAATAGTTAACTGTAGGGACAGGCCTCTGTGCCTGTCCAATACCAAATATAAATAGAAACAGATCGGGGGACGCGTCTTGATATTTGACAAATGCTGGGTCATCATCAATCGTTTCATTTGTCAAATGTCAAGACGCGTCCCCCCCTTTTTTTTATGCTGT
>DAOVTB010000309.1 GCA_030633305.1 Candidatus Muiribacteriota bacterium | reverse complement strand
TATGAAATCCAAGTTCATGAAAGTTGCTTTGACCCCTGCACCAGATAAGTTGTTTCCACCAAATATTGTATAGAAGTGTTAAATCAATACTTTTGCAATTTCTTAGGCACATACCACTTGATCAGATTATGCTTAATACCAGCAGGTGAAACACTGATACCATGAAATCTTTTATTGACGGCTACAAGTGAGTTTTTTGAGTAAAGAAACACATAGGGATACTCATCAGCAATCAAACGATATATTTTTTTATAAATAACTTCTCGTTTTTCCTTATCCAATGTTAATGTACCCTCTTCAAGAAGTTTATCAACTTCACTATTATTGAATGAAATAAAATTATTTCCTTCATTTATACTAGAGCTTTCCCAGATATTATTGATAAAAGCTGGATCCTTTGAAAGTTCCCAGCCAAGTATAACTGCATCAAAATTTCCTGCATCAATGAAATCACGATTCAGAGTATTCCATTCAAGAAATCTGGTTACAACTTTTATTCCAATCTTTCTTAACTGGTCCTGAATAATTGTTGCAGTCAACTCCCTGCTTCTATTACCATTATTTGTAAGCAATTCGAATTTAAGGATTTCATCATTACCGTCATTGTTCAAATCCTTTTCCAGAATGCCATCGTTATCACTATCTTTCCAACCATCATTTAAAAGCAACTCCTTCGCTTTCACAAGACTATATTCAAGAGGTTTATATGTTTGATCATAGGCCCATGAAATTGTTGGAAATGGTCCAGTACAAACCTTTCCAAGACCGAATATCACTCCTTCTATAATCTCATTCCTATTAATCGCCATAGTAATTGCTTTTCTGATATTTTTGTCCTTGAATATCGGATTATTCAAATTAAATCCCATGTAACTGTAATTAAAATCAGCATATGAAAAAAGGCTAAACAAGGATTTAAACCCTTCGTTTTGTGATTGCTTCCTAAACTGGTCAGGTTTCAAATACATGAAGTCTATCTCGCCTTTTTGGAGACACAGGAACATAACAGATTTATTAGGGATAACCCTGAACATATATCTTGAAAGAAATGGCTTTCCTTCAAAATAATCCTTATTCGATTCCAATTCAATCCTGTCACCTTCAAGCCAGCTTTTCAACTTAAAAGGACCAGTTCCAATAGGTTTTTTATTAAATGTGCAATTATTTACATCTTTTTCAATTTTTAAAATATGCTCGGGTAATATTTCAGTTCCCCAGATTAAAAGCGAATTTGCAGTCTTCTTCGTATATTCTACTTCTACCAGAAATTCATCGAGTTTCCTGACACTCTTAACATATTTATAATAACTTCTATACTGGAATTTCACCAATGGGTTCATCATAAGCTTATATGTATACACAACATCATCTGCATCAAATTTTTCGCCGTCATGCCATTTTACATCTTTTCGAAGATGAAATTTAAATCCTGTCTCAGTAACTTCCCATTTTTCTGCAAGGTCTCCAATTATATCAAGGTTTTCATCGTATTTTATCAGACCGTTAAAAATCAATTCGATTACATCGCCACTTGCGGTATCAGTAGAAAGCAGAGGATTCAAAGTTTGTGCATCTGCAATGGTGCCTTCAATAAGAATATCTCCATAGGCCGGTTTTAAATCATCAGTATTAAGTTTATTTTCAGAAACATCATTCCTGATTTCCTTCTTGCACGAACACGAAACATTCAGCATCACGATCATACACATACATAATCCAATGCAGGCAACCTTAAAAAAGGATCTATAATTATACATATATATTTAAACTCCATAAAAATTTATGTCCTGAACGGTATTGGCTCAGGGTAGTAAATTTTAGCATAGGTCTAATGAAAGTGTCAAAATTTCCAGCAAATTAATTAAAATCAAACATTAAATATCGTCATGTTTTACAAAAAAACTTAAATTTTAATTTTTATTTTTTTTCTGCTAAAGAAATAGTATGTTTCCTTCCGATACTTATCATGGAAACATTTTGCTTGAGGAGTGGTTATGTACTATCAAAATAAAAAGGTCAACATTTTCAGAGTCCTGACGAACTTTCTGATTTTAAGTATTATTTTTGAAACAATTGCAATTTATGAGTATCTTGAGAATAATAAAACATTTAAACCCAAGATCTTCATGACCAAAAACTTTACTTATAAACCAATAATCGACATTACTCCTGAGCGTTTTACTTATACTAATGATAAGGGACTTATAAGTTTAAAAGAAAATTCTGATTTATTTAATCCTCCACTCCTTATTTCGCATTCAATATATAATGTTAAAAAGAAAAATAATAAAACAAAAACAAATACAGCTGCAACAGCCTCAGCTTCAAGTATAGCTTCTGCTGAAAAAAAGCAACCTGAAAAAGCTCTTAAGATCATTCGGATCAAAGAAGTACAAGGTGGGATGTCCAGCAGAGTAGCAGCAGAAAATAAAGTAATTCACAAGGTCAGAAAAGGCGATAGTCTATGGAAAATCGCCAAAAGATACGGTCTTAAAATCGATGATATTGCTGCAGCAAACAAAATTGCAAAAAACAGTTCTCTTAAAGTAGGTCAAAAGCTTACAATTGTAACCAATAAAGGTTTCATTTATAAAGTTAAAAATGGTGATTCTCTCTGGAGAATCGGAAATATGTTTAATATCAACTATAAAGCCCTTGCATTCTATAACAATCTGGACACCATAACTTTGAAAGCTGGAAAAGAACTTGTTATACCATGGACACGTGATACTGCTGAAAAAAAATATGCAATTCACCTCCAGAATTCTACAAAGTTCAGATGGCCTTGTGCAACAAAAAGAGTAACATCTCCTTTTGGATTTCGAAGACATCCTACACTGGGACGTAAAATATTCCATACAGGTATTGATATTGGTGTATCATACAAAACTGTCCGCGCTTCATTATCAGGAACTGTCAGTTACGCTGGCTGGATAAGAGGTTATGGCAAGATCGTAATCATCAAACATAAAAAAGGCTACTCTACAAAGTATGCTCATCTTTCATCATTCAAAGTCTCTCAGGGAACCAAGGTTTTACGTGGACAGGCAATTGGTAAAAGCGGAAATACAGGAATTACTACTGGACCGCATCTCCATTTTGAAATCCGCAAACATGGAAAACTTGTTAATCCTAAAAAATTATTGCCTAGATAAGAAAAAGAAGACATAAGATTCTCGCGCAAAGAACGTGGAGAACGCAGTGGAAAGATTGGTTAGAATAAAAAAAAGTTGAACCTCAGAGGGGAAAAGTTAATACCAGCTAGGGTCAGAAGGACTTTTGTTTAGCTCGATATTCGAGCTGAATGAAATGTGCCCTGACCCTGTTAGATAAATAGCAAATAACAAAATATAGTATAATCATGTAGGGGCAGATTCCAAATCTGCCCTTTTTTAATATACAAATTATTATA
>DAOVTB010000345.1 GCA_030633305.1 Candidatus Muiribacteriota bacterium | reverse complement strand
CCACTCAAAAGATGCTAAAGATCGTATATATAAAGTGGTTAAAGGTGCGAACAAAGCATATAAGATGAATAAACTTCCAATACAGATTGAAATTGTTGGAGTTAAGAAACTGAAATTCCAGGAACCTAAAAACTGGGATAATGGAGTCTGGCAATTTTTATTTGGAGATTCTCGTGATAAAGAGATGAAAAGAATTCATTATGAATATTCTCGAAAAACCAAAAAAGGGAAAAAAGCTGATATCGTAATTTTATGGTGGGGATACTGGGGAGCCAATCCAGGTGCTTCAGTCGATAGAAAAAAAAATTCTGGAATAAGGATTAGCTTGTATTTTATGAATACTCAAGCTCTTATGCATGAGATAGGACATCTTTTTGGTTGTATGCATAAGTATGGATGGAGCAATGCCGGAAAAGGTCCAGGATGGCAGACAACAGTCAGCGAATGCAAAGCAGGTGGTCCAGAAGTATTAATGTTTTCAAATCCACATGGCCATTATCTTGGACTGCCACTGGGCGATATAAAACAACCTCATAGAAATAACAGAAAAATCATGTATAAAGGAATTCAGGATTTTCAAAATTTCCCTTTCATGAAAAGTAATTACCCCTGGGCTGAATAAAAATAATCGTATTTGTTATAAAGGGTGATATAAAAATAAATCCTGAATCTGATTAAGTAACACTATTCAGATTCAGGATTTTTTCGTTTTTGATAAATAAAATCCAGTGATATTGCGTCAGTAAACGCAAATCCTGTTGATATAAATAACCTACATCCACTTTCATCAGGTGTATATTTACCACTGATCACATCTTTAAGTTCTATCATGCGTTCTTCTGTAATCGTACCTTCTTTAAGCCAGCTCCTCAGATCACCACATTTAAGAGAATGCCAGACATCAATATAGATTTTTCCAGGAAGTGATGCAACAGTTGGATGAAGTTCTGAATAAGAATTACAATCCGCTCCAACACTGGAAATAAACTTAATTTCGCCTTTTTCAATATCTTCTTTACTTACAAGTGGATCTCTGGAATATGTTGAAATAAACAAACTTGAACTTTGATCAATAAGTTCTTTTACACTACCTACAATTTTACACTGAATATCAAATTCACTGGTCAATTCAAGAAAATTTTCAATCGCTTCTGGATTGTTATCATAACAGACAAATTCATCAACACCGTCTAACAAAGTAAGAAACATTGCTGTATAATAACCAATTCTTCCACAACCGAGAATTCCGACACTTCTTCTTTCAGTAGAAAGGTGCTTAAATGCGGAGACAGCACAAACAGCAGTTCTTACCGAAGAAAGAACACATGCATCAAAAATTCCAGCAATAAAATTGTCCGTTGGATGATACAAAAATGCTTTTCCAACGGTGATTTTATCTTTTACTACTTTTTCCTCTTCGTTTGTACCTACAAGCTTGATGGAATTGATATTACGACCTTCATAACGGATCTGACACGGCATAATTCTGAAATCACCTTTAACACCTTCGGTTTTCAAAATCGTTTTTGGCGGGAAATCAACCTTATCAGGTTCAAGAGACCAGAACTTGAACCATTCTCCTACCTTTTCGAAATATTCCTTTCGATGCTCTGACAGAATATCATGTATTTGAAGATCATTAAAATATTCACAAGGTTCAACCTGAAGCCTTAATAACTTTTCAAAATCTTTCTTTTCAGAAGTGGATCGTTCATTACCCATACCATCATCCCCTCTATTTATCTCATCATTTAATTACAACCTGAGCTATCTTCAATAATTACTTTTTCTGCATGGCCTTCCAGACATCTTCTTGACGAATTGGCATATAAGTTAAATCAGCACCGCAGGCATTTTCAATAGCGTTACCAAGAGCACCACAAACAGCTATCATTGAATGCTCACCAATTCCTCTGGCACCAAATGGTCCATCAATCTGAGGAGTTTCTATTATTATGCTCTCGATTTCCTCTGGAATATCAAGTGAAGTCGGGATTTTATTATCTGTAAATGAAGGATTCATAAGAACTCCTTCATCATTGTAAATATAACCTTCACAACAAGCTGTACCAAGTCCCTGAAGCATACCACCAAT
>DAOVTB010000350.1 GCA_030633305.1 Candidatus Muiribacteriota bacterium | reverse complement strand
TATCTATCAACAGTATCTGAAGAAAGAGCGGAAGAGATAATTACGTTTGAAGAATGGAAAGATCCAATGGCAGCAATCAAAGTTGTAAATCAGCTAAAAAAAGTCAGAGTCTTGAATCAATCAATCGGAAGAGAATTGAAAAATCTATACAAATATAAATGCCAGATATGCGGAGAGAATTTCGCGGAAAAGTATGATGGAAAAATAGTTGAAGCACATCACATTGATTCATTTGTGAAGTCATTAAATAATGATGCAAAGAATCTAATGATCGTCTGTCCAAGTCATCATCGGACGATTCACGCAATGAAACCTGTTTATAAAAGACGGAAAAAGTTGTATCTTTATCCCAATGGGTTGGAAGAACGATTGAGGTTAAATGAACATTTATGAATAAAGAAATAATAAGAGAACTTTTCAATAACATAAACATATGGAAGAAGAATGGGCAGAGAGCTTTGCATAAACCACTACTACTGCTGTGGGCATTAGGTCGATTAAGCCAGGGAAACGATGAGAGATTTACTTTCCAGGAAGTAAAAGATCCTCTGACTGAAATGCTGATTGAGTATAGTCCACCTAGAAAATCATATCATCCAGAACAACCTTTCTGGCGATTACAGAACGATGCACTGTTCAAAATAGAGGGAAAAGAAAAAATAAGAGTTGGAAAAAACGGAAATGTCCTTGTAAGTGATCTAAAAAAGGTGAATCCATTGGCTGGTTTTAAACAGAAAATAGTAAAAGTATTATGCGCTGATCCAAAATTGATCTATGATCTGGTCAAGCAGATCCTTGAAAGACATTTCCAACCAACACAGTATCAAGATGTTCTCAGTGCAGTTGGATTTGATTTTCAGCATGTATTTTCAGAAGTAAAAAGAAAGCGTGACTCAAGGTTCAGACAGAATGTCATGGATGCATATGGCTGGGCATGCTGTGTATGCGGATTAAAGATCCAAGTCGGGAAAAGTATAATCGGCAATGAGGCAGCACATATAAAATGGCATAATCACGGTGGTCCAGATATTGTAAAAAATGGGATTGTATTATGTCCGACACATCATAAGATGTTTGATTTTGGAATATTTACAATGGATAAGGATCGAAGAATTCTTGTATCAGGAAAAGCACATGGTGATGGTGCCTTCCAGAAATTGATACTTAATCTGCACGGGAAAGAAATAAACAAACCAGTATTCAAAAAAGACATACCAGATAAAGATTTTATCTATTGGCATCAGGAACAGGTTTTTAGATCACCTGCAAGGGAAATGTGAATTAATAGAAAGGTAAGCTTATAAATATGCTAGGCGACAAGAATAAAAACTTACTCGGAAATTCATCTGCAATTGAAGCTGCATGTAATGAAATAAGTCAGCTAAATCTGGTTCAAGCTCGAAAAATTATTTCAACTGAATATCCATTTGTCCCATATTCCAAAGCAAGTCGGAGTTATTCTGAACGACAAAAAACAAAAATATTCATCCGTGATGGATTCATTGATCGTTATTCTGGAGAACGACTCGTTTTTCCAGGAACGCTACGATTACTTTCACTGTTAATGCCAGATGAATTTCCATACCAGGCTCATTGGAAAACTTCAGAATGTCATATTGCATTTTGGCAGTTATGTCCAACTATTGATCACATCATTCCAGTCACCCGTGGCGGAAATGATGATGAGAGCAACTGGGTATGGAAAAAAACGGGGTCGGGTCT
>DAOVTB010000041.1 GCA_030633305.1 Candidatus Muiribacteriota bacterium | reverse complement strand
GGACATTTTGGTGTAAATGCTCCTTCTGCAATGACATTGAATGAATATATAACAGATTGTGATTCAAAAATTATCGAAAAAATAAACAAATTAGATGGAAAGGGGATGATTGAACTTATTAAGGACAATGGCTATACTATGTGTGGCTATGGTCCAGTTGTAACTGCTATGGAATCTGCAAGATTAGATGGAAAGGATAATTCTGTACATTTGAATTATAATAATTCTCTTCATTATATGGCATCAGACAGTGCTGTTGGATATCTTGCTCACTATTTTTCATGATAAAACAAAGGAGGAAAGTATGAAAAAATTAATGTTAATTGCTGTACTTATGATTTTTTGCACAACTGTTTTCTGGGGGTCAACTGATACAGTTGAATCAATCATTAGAACTCTTGACAAGAATATAGTCAAGATCAAAGAACACCTTAAAGGTGTAGAAGGAAAAAAAGGTGAAGATGCTGCTGGAATCTTGAAAGTTTGTGATCAGCTTCTTGCTAATAATTATTCATTATTGACTAAACTGGAATACAAAATTTCAAAAGAAAAATCCAGAATGAGTGGATCAAGAGCTAAAAAAATGAAAAATCTTCTGAGAAATTATTCATATGATATGAAAAGTTTGAAACGTAGTGTAGAAACAGGAGATCTTAATACGGAAGTAGTTAAAACTGAAAAGGCTGTTGATGTTTCAATCAAAGCTGAGCTTGAAGCAGAAAAACTTGTTTCCAAAACCATTACAGATGCACAGATCAGCCATAAAATTGAAGTAGAGATTACGATTGGTTCAAACATGGCTCCTGGAATAGCAATTGTTAATTATGGAAAAAATATTGATATTAAAATCAGGAATGCTAGTCAGATTATGCTAAATGCAAAGAAGATTCTTGATGAAACCGGTGAACATCCAAGAATCGCAGTTAGAAAAGAAAAGGGCCAGGTAAATGCACTTGTAAGAGATTCTGAAGCAACTCTGAAACAGATGAATTATCTGCTTGAAAAAAATGCATTTCGTCTTAAAGGACAGAATATCTATAAAAAAAGAAAGAATCTAATCAGAGATTATGTTTTTAAGATTAGAAAATTTAAAAGTTCTGTAAATGACTTTTTTAATCCTCCACGTCATGGAAGAAAGTCAAGTGGAACATCGATAACGTCTAGACTTAGAAATATGTTTTCTGGTTCAGGGAAAAAGAGAGAACATATTCCTGAATATACATATAAATCACGGTTTCAGGAAGCGCTTCCTTCTGATGAAGAAAGATCAAATGACAGAGTTTATATCGTAAATAATTTCGACAGGATTGAAAAAAGATTTGTTTTTATTGAAAACTCTCTAGTTAAACTAAAAACAATTGATAGAGCATCAAAGGAATCTATGGAATATCAGGATGAAATCAGCTATCTTTTTAGACAAAGTGGTCGAGCTCTGAAAAATATTGAAATGAAATTAGATCAGAATAAGATTGTGTTTGAGCATGACAGGACTTTTAAAAAGTATGAAAAAATCATGAAAAAACTTTATGCTGAATTGACTGAATTGATGCATAAACATTCTGAATTCAAAAAGAATATGTAGTTTTAGATTAACAAAAAAATGGGTCTGATTATTTCAGACCTATTTTTTTTTGCCAAATTTGCCGACCCCGTGAAATATCTTAGTTAAACAAATACTGACTATATATGATATGATTGGGATATGACAGAAAAACGAAAAGTAACACATATAATAAATGCTTTGACCGTAGGTGGTGCTCAGTCATACCTTAAAAAAATTGTTACTTCAAAGCTGCGCAACAAATATAAATTTGAAGTAATAGCTTTTAAAAGTGGACGTTTGTATGAAGAACTCAGAACTGAAGGCATACCTGTAAAAATTTACGATTTATCACATCAGTGGATGGATATTCTTATTCCAGTATTTTCAACATTGGGTCGAGATATAAAAAATTCGGATCTTGTTCATCTGCATCTTGGGAAGGCACAATTTTATGGGAATCTGGCTCAATTTTTATATTTCAATAGCCCTTCGCTCGTAACTGTACATGGGCTGGAAAAAAAAAGGTATAATATTCTGGACAAGTTTTTTTATCCGTTGAACCAGAGATATCTGTTTGTATCTGAATATTTAAAGAATCATAAAAATTTCAATTATATACCTGAAAGTCGAAGACGTGTGATTTATCCAGCGTCATCATTAAAAAATACAGGTGAATACTCACATGATAAAAGTGTGAATAATTCTGAAAAAGAAACTATTAGACTATTGTGGTGTGGCAGATTTGCTGATGTAAAAGGTATGGATCTGCTTGTTGAACTGGTAAAAAGACTTGATGCAGATCATCAGGGATTCAGCGTTGATATTATCGGTTCGGGTCCAGATTGTGACTACATAAGATCACTTGCGGGATTCAGGATGGTAAATTTTCATGATGATTCAAAAAAAGAAGAACTGTATTTTAAAGCTGATATTATTATCAATACATCCTATTTTGAATCTATTGGAATATCAAATATTGATGGTTTAAAATCTGGGAAGTGTGTGATAGGTTTCAATGTTGGTGGAATAAATGAAGTAATTATTCCTGGAAATGGATATCTGGTAAAACCTTTTGAAATTGATGATTATTTATTTGGTCTGGAAAAACTCAAATCAAGAATACAATCTGGAAACATTGACAGAGATAAGATAGACCATGAATTTAACAGGAAGTTTTCAACGGATTGTTTTTTACATAAAATTGAGAAAGAATATGAATCTGTGATTGAGGATGAGATTTCCTCTAAAAAGAAAGTATTATTTTTTGTAAGTTCCAATTCTTTTGGTGGTGGTGAAAAAAATAGCGTTGATCTGGCAAAAAACCTTGATAAAAGATTTTGGGAACCGGTTTTTTTAATAAAAAAAGATGGCATTCTGGAAAATTGTATAGATGGTTTTGAAACTCATCGATGGGATATTGGAGATAATTTTGATCTGATTTCAGCCATACGATTAAGAATGTTTTGTAGTATGAATAAAATTGATCTTATTCATACACACTTGAATCGTGCAGCAATATTGTCTGGCGTGGCAGGTGTGCCGGTAGTTTCTTCTGTTCATGGTCTAAACAGGGCTATTTATTATAAATTTGCTGATCGTTTGATTGCTGTTTGTAATTCTGCGAAATCTTATCTTATTGATCAGGGAATGTCCGAGGATAAGATTGTCGTTATCAATAATTTTACTGAAAAAACCAAAGAAAAACGAATTGATTTTAAACCAGCAATTATTTCTGTTGGCAGATTCCATGAAAAGAAAAGATTTGATGTTTCAATAAAAGTTTTAGAAGAACTGGACAGGATATGTTCCGAAAAATTTGATCTGTATCTTGTTGGAGATGGTGATGAAAAATCTAAACTTAGTTTGATGGCCGAGGAATTGGGACTTTCTGACAGAGTGATTTTTACGGGTTATATTGAAAATGTTTTTACAGTTCTAAAAAAAGCAAGTTTTTTTCTTCTGCCCTCTGAAGTAGAAGCATTCCCGATTTCTTTGCTGGAAGCCATGTCTGAAGGCTGTATTCCAGTTGTTAATGATGTTGCAGGAATGCGTGAAATAGTAACTTCGGATAATCTCGGTATTATATCAGAAAAGAATGTTCCATCAGAATATGCAAAACAGATAGCTGAAATATGGGAAGACAGGAAAAAACTTGAATCAATAAGCAGTAATGTTCAGAAATATATTGAAGATAATTTTGTAGCCGAGAAGATACTTCCCAAAATTGAATCGCTGTATCGAGAAGTGTTAGATAATTCAGGATAAAAAAGTATTGAATTATGTGTTATACTCCTATAATGGACAGATTTTTAAAGTTTTTTTTTATTGTTCTACTGTTTTCAATTTGTACTTTTTCATTATATGCTTTTGATGAAGAACAGTTAAAGAAGTTCAGTGGTGAAGTGCTTTTCGTGAATGGAGATTGGATAATGGTCAATCTGGGTGCTTATCACAATCTGAAAAAACGTGAGCAATTATACATTTATAGAAATAAAAAATTTGTTGGAACCGTTCGTGTAAGGAAGATAAGGAACCTTCACGCTATTTGTAAGATAGAAGAATTGAAAACATTCAGCATTCTGGAACGTGATACTCTCGTTAAAGATCTGAAAAATATAAATAATCTTGATATTTTGAAATTATCCATAACGATTACGAGATTAAACAGTCTGAAAAGCAGGATGAAAAGCCTCTTGAAAGACAGATATCCAACTGTTACTGATGAAGAACTTGTTGAATTTATAGAATGGTTTTACATTCAGAAAGGTGTTATCTTTGATTTGACAAGCGGTACTGACTACAGGGAAGTTGTAAGCGCTGGCAAGGATCCGGATATGTTTGTTAAAAAGCCGTTATGGATTTATTACAGGCATCCTGGTGAAGCAAAAGATCTGATTATGTATAACAATATCAGCTATGAAGTTTGGAAAAACAAAATAGATGAATTTATTAAATATATGGCTTCAGAAAAGATCAAACGAAGAAAAGAACTTGAAAGAAGATTATTTGTTTTGAAACGGGAAAGTGATATAAAGTCAAATCCATATTACTGGACATTTGTGAAATATTTTGGCGAACCTGATGTATTGAAAAAAAAGTTTTACTCAAGAGAAGTCAAAAAACTTGAGTGTTCATGGAATTCAAGTGGTGTATATGCAGAGTTTGTGAATAACAGACTTGTAAAAAGAGAAAAATTTAAAAATAGTGAAGAATGGTTATTTAAATAATGATGAATTGGCATGAAATAATTATTGCTTGGAGGGGAAAATGATAGCAAAAGTTGCAATAGTGGGACGTGTAAATGTCGGGAAATCTACGCTTTTCAACAGAATGATTGGACGTAGAATAGCAATATTTGAGGATAAACCTGGAGTAACAAGAGATAGACTTGAAGGCACCTGTGAATGGAGTGGTGTTGAATTTCGTGTTACTGATACAGGAGGGATTATTTCTGAACCGACAGGCGAAATCGAGTTGGCCGTACAAAGTCAGGTTAGAATAGCTGCAAAAAATTCAGATATTATTATTTTTCTAATGGACGGTAAATCCGGTCTGCATCATGAGGATCATCTGGTTGCACAGTTACTGCGTAAGACAAAAAAGAAAATTTTTATAGTAATCAATAAAACTGATTCAAATGCAGGGAAGGAAAATATGTCGGAATTTTATGAATTAGGGTTTCCGGATATTTACGCAATAAGTGCTGAACATGGTGAAAATCTTGGTGATCTACTTGATGATATAATTGAATATATTAAGGACAGTGATTTTGCTTCAGTTTATGTGGATGAAAAGAGCGAATATAAAGTAGCTTTGGTAGGTAGGAGAAATGTTGGTAAATCTACATTGATAAATTGCTTTTCAGGTACAGAACGAGTGATAGTAACCTCCATTCCTGGTACAACCCGGGATCCAGTTGATATTCAAATTAAACTTGATGATACACTGTTCACTTTTATTGATACTGCAGGCTTTTTCAAGAAAAGCAAGATCAAGGAAGATACTGATTTTTATTCTTATCGCAGGGCATGTGATTCAATTTTAAGAAGTGATTTCGTATTACTATTAATGGATTCCAATGAAACTGCAACACGTGAAGATAAACAAATCGCTTCCTTTATAGAGAAAAACAGAAAACCTTTAATTGTTGTACTTAATAAAATAGATCTTTTGGATGTGAAAGACACAAGATCTAAAGGTAAAAAATATATTCAACAGGAAGTGCCATTTATCTCATATGCACCAGTTGTTACAATTTCAGCTTTAATGGGAAAAAATATTGATGATCTTTACAAGGAAATAGATCTTCTGGTTCAGAGGTTTTCCATTTATATTCCTCACAGAGAAATTTTTGCATTTCTAAGAGAAATGTTTGTTATTCAACCACCACCGCTATCTCACGGTAAAGCTGTAAGACTAAAATTTTCCTTTCTGACTTCTTACAGTCCTTTTTCACTCATTTTAGGAATGAATCATGATCCGCCGGCTCTTAGAAAATCCTATGTATCTTTTCTAAAAAATGAATTAAGAAAGACATATGATCTTGAAGGCATCCCAATAGTTGTAAAACAAACGAGATCCAAGTAGAACAATGGAAAAGGGAATAATAATAAAAGCATTCAGAGTAGCTCTTTTTGATTTAAAAGCTCGATATCATTCGTCTTTTTTTGGTTACCTCTGGACTTTTATTTCACCCCTTACAGTATTGATAGTAATTAGTCTGGTATTTGGACAGATAATAAAGATACAGATTGAAAATTTCCCGGTTTTTGTTATGGTAGCCTACATTCCCTGGACTTTTTATACATCATGTGTTCATAATTCTGCTTATTGTTACCAGAAGCGAAAAGCCTTTATTAAAAATTTCCAATTATCACCTTTGATTTTTCCGCTTTCAGTGGCATTTTCAGGGTTGATTCATTTTTTACTGTCAATTCCGATTATACTTATTGCATTAGCTGTTTTTAATATCAATTTAAGTATTCATATTTTATGGCTTCCAATAATTATTGTTTTTCAATTGATTTTTTTAATCGGGATTTCTTTTATGATCTCGGCAGTATCTTTTTTTATAAAAGATATTCAGGAGATGATAGCTCTTTTTGTTCTGGTGCATTTTTATATTACACCAATTTTCTATTCAGCTGATCTAATTGGACGTGATTACAAGGATTTCTACTTTATGAATCCCATGGCTTGTTTTGTAGAACTATACAGATTCTGTTTTCTGGGGAAAACTGATTTAACTTATGAACATATGGCCTATGCGGTGATTTCTTCCATTGTATTTTTCCTGGCTGGAAAAGCATTTTTATTAAAATATTATTTCAGGGGAGTTGATAGAATATGAATAGAATATTCACATTTGCAATAGTTTTTTTTATGACTCTGTGTCTTTTCGGGATGGAATTTAATATCAGCAAAGCCCCCATTCTTGATCAGAAGTTCAATGGGGCAGGACATAAAGATGTTGATGGATACTGGTGTGGTGCAGATGGTGTTTATTCGATAAAACTTGACGGAGACAGGTATCTCTGGATATTTGGAGATACATTATGGGGGAACATCATTGGAGAAAAACGGTCCAAATGTATGTTTTTGAATAATACTATTGGAATAGAAGAAAATAGTAAATTTAAGTTCTACAAAGGTCTGGGCAATAAAAACTATTTTAAACTTGATAGAAAGGATAAATGGTTCTGGCCACTTCATGGGACTTTTTCTAACGAAAAAGTCTATGCAGCATTTGTTGAAATAGAAAGAAAACATAATATAGTTGATGATCCGCTTGGGTTTAGAGAGTGTGGTAATTATTTTTCTATAGTGAAGAATACACACAAGAATCCGCTATTCTGGAATCGCGCATATTCACAGATTCCATATTCCTATTTTAAAAAAGGTTCAAGCCTGATTTGGGGCGGATATATCCTGAAACAGGGAGAGTATACTTATATTTTTGGTCTTAGGCAGATTGGTATGGAAAAGGATCTTGTTGTAGCACGAGTTCATAAAAAGTATCAAATTACAGATTATCCAGAATGGGAATTTTATACTTCCGTACACTGGAGTAAAAAAAGTGATAAGATTATTCCAATACACAAACGAATAGGAAGTGAATATTCAATCACATATCATAAAAAACTGAAACGTTTTTTGTTGATTTATTCTGAATGTTATCCATTTCCTTCAAAAATGATCAGTGCTTTTTCAGGAAAAAATCCGTGTGGGCCATTTGAGCATAGATTATTTCAATATGAAGTTGATGAAATTCTGCCAGACTCAAAACATTTCACGTATAGCGGGAAAAATCATCCTCATTTGCAGTCGGAATCTGAGATCGTGATATCATATGTAATCAATAGTTTTGTATTTTCAGATCTCTGGAATGATTCGACTTTGTATTTTCCAAGATTTTTAAAGATAAAGATTTCAAAATAGTGTATTTAGAAATATATATTGAATTCATTGACATTATGTGGGAATAATGATATTTTTTAAAAAATTATACTTTACAATTTCGGGGGAAATAATTGAGCAAGAAACTTAAAAAAGTTGTATTTACGATACTGATACTTGTAGTTATAGCAAGTCTTTATAAAAATATTCTGGATAATATTACTCCGGTAAAGAATCTTAAATATTCAGAATTTATCAGTCTATTAGAGTCAAAAAAAATAATTCAGGTAATTATTGATGAAAATAATCTGATTGGTATATATGCAAATTTGAATCAGCAACCGGAAAGATTCAAAACTGTAAAACCTGATGAAGATCCTAAACTCCTTGAAAGACTAATTGAAAATAAGGTTGTTATTGATGTTAAGGAACCTATTAAGGCTCCGTGGTGGATAAGCATTCTTATAAACTGGTTTCCAATTATTCTTTTGATAGCCTTCTGGATATATTTGATTAGAAGTATGCAGGGTGGCGGTGGTCGAGCAATGAGCTTTGGTCGTTCCAAAGCTAAACTTGTTGAAAATGAAGACAAGGTAACATTTGAAGATGTTGCTGGTTGTGATGAAGCCAAAGAAGAATTGGGAGAGATCATCGAATTTCTCAAAAACCCGGATAAGTTTACTAGTCTTGGTGCTAAAATACCACGTGGAGTAATGCTGATTGGACGACCGGGAACTGGAAAAACCTTGCTTGCAAAGGCTGTTTCAGGCGAAGCTCAGGTTCCTTTTTTCTATATAAGTGGTAGTGATTTTGTAGAAATGTTTGTTGGAGTAGGAGCGAGTCGTGTAAGAGATCTTTTTGACCAGGCTAGAAAACACGCACCGTGTCTTATTTTTATTGATGAGATTGATGCTGTTGGCCGGCAACGTGGAGCTGGGCTTGGCGGTGGAAACGATGAACGTGAACAGACATTAAATCAACTTCTTGTAGAAATGGATGGTTTTGATAATACAAAAGGAATAATTATAATTGCAGCTACGAACCGGCCTGATGTTCTGGATCCTGCTTTAATGAGGGCAGGTCGTTTTGACAGACAAATTGTTGTACCACTTCCAGATATTCGTGGACGAGAAGAAATTTTAAAAGTTCATGTTCGAAGAATTCCTCTTGCTGATGATGTCGATTTAAAAGTTTCAGCACGTGGAACACCTTATTTTTCTGGTGCTGACCTTGCAAATCTTGTAAATGAAGCAGCTCTTCTTGCAGCAAGACGGGATAAGAAGACTGTTGGTATGGATGAATTTGATGAATCTCGTGACAAAGTCATGATGGGACCCGAAAGAAAGAGCGCGGTAATTGGTGAAAAAGAGAAGAAGATTACTGCTTATCATGAAGCTGGACATGCTCTTGTTACAAAACTATTGAAAAATGCGGATCCTCTGCATAAAGTAACAATAATTCCCAGAGGTATGGCAGGAGGACTGACCATGCAATTACCTGAAGAGGATAAAAGTTATTTTTCCAGAAGCTTTTTGATTGACAGGATCATGATTTCCCTTGGAGGAAGGCTGGCGGAAGAAATAATATTGAATGAGATGACTACAGGTGCAGGACATGATATGAAATCCTTGACAAGTATTGCCAGGAAGATGGTATGCGAATGGGGGATGAGTGAGGAACTGGGTCCGATAACATATGGAGAGTCAGGCGAGCACGTTTTCCTGGGACGGGATTTTGGTAGATCTCCTAATTACAGTGAACGTGTAGCAAGAATGATTGATGATGAAGTAAAGCGGATTGTTACTGATTGCTATGAAAAAACTAAAGCAATGCTAGTTGAGAATAAGGATAAGTTGATTAAACTTGCAGAATTGTTGATTGAAAAAGAAACGCTGACTGGCGAAGAAGTAGATGAATTCATTTTTGGTATAAAACCTAAAAAGAAAGTAGTTAAAGAAATTAAAACTGTAGAAAGCGTAGATAAATCTGAAGATACTTCTGATAATGATTCATGCGAAGAGAAATCCCAAAATGAAGATAAATCTGAAGAAAATGATGATAAATCTGAAGAAAAAAATGATGATTTGAAAGTTTATGGAGAACAGGAAACCTAGACTATGGATTTGGAAAAGATCACACAGGGTGTAACAATGATACTTGAAGGATGTGGTGTCGATCTCAAAGGCGAGACTGCAAACACTCCTGCTAGAGTAGCTAGAATGTATCAGGAAGTTTTCGGAGGATTAGAGGAAGATCCGGCTGATCATTTAAAAATTCTTATCGAAGAAGAACATGATGAGATGATAATTCTTAGGGATATTCCACTGTATTCAATGTGTGAACATCACCTGCTTCCGTTTCTTGGAAAAGCCCATATAGCTTATATTCCTAAAAATGGTGTAATCACAGGTGTAAGCAAACTTGCCCGAGTAGTTTCGGGTTTTGCACGACGTCCTCAGTTGCAGGAAAGACTTACCTCGCAGATTGCAGATGCCATTATGACAAAACTGAAACCAGAGGGTGTAATTACTGTGATTGAAGCCCAACATCTCTGTATGACTATGCGGGGAATAAGAAAGCCTGATAGCAAGATGGTTACTAGTGCGCTCAGAGGTATTTTTCATCATGATAATGCTGCTCGAAGCGAAGCTATGAGTTTGTTATTGAATAGATATATGTAATATTTGTGTTTGCATATATAATTATTAATTTGTGAAATTTCTGAATATTTGATATGTTTTATATGATAAAAATCTAAGGTGGTGGAAAGTTATGGGTGCTCCAGGTAATGTTAGCGATCTTGAGATAAATAATAATATTCGAAGAATCATGACTAAGCGTAGGATAGATGTCAATAAGATTACTTACAGGACTTCGCATGGAACTGTAATGATTGGCGGTGAACTCAAGTTTGTTGGGAAGAAATTTAAGCCTGATGAACTTGTACATGAGATCGAAGCGTTAGAAAGTTTTATCACAGGAGTCAAGGGTGTAAAAGATTGCAAAATTGATTTTGATGGTTATGAGAAAAGTGATGAAGGAGACTGGTTGTTCAAGGGTAAAACTGGCGCTCCCGAAAAAAAAGTAACTCAGAAAAGTGAAGAAGAGCTTTTAAAAGAAAAAATCAAGGCCAGAGTGCTTGAATCTTTAGAAAATATGCAATACAATCCAGAATCTGGGGAACCTGCTGAAACTGGAACTACAACTGGCGATTCTCAGGTTGTTGAAACTCAGAATGATACTGAAAGTGTTCAGAAACGTGGACTGGCGACATCTACAAAAGCTGCTGTTGAAGAATTTCTTTCAAGTATTAAATCTCTGGTTATTAAATGTGGTGATTGTGACACTGAAATAAAATATTGCCCTCAATGTGGTGATAAAATTAAGATTTCTTTTATTACTGATGATGAAGAATGGGATTTTGATGGAAAGAATGTTGTAGCTGGAAAGAAGTCAACTTCTGGTTCTGCTCCAGCTGTTGCACCAATGAAACCTAAAGCTAATATTCATGATCTTCTTGCAGCAGATGACGAAGAGTCTGGAATTGTTCGTAATGTAAAAAAAGAAGAAAAGAAAGAAGAAAAGAAAGAACTTTCGCTTGCAGAACGCGCAAAACTTATGCTTCAAAAATCAAAGGAAGCTGGAATCAAGAGTAAAGGCTGGATGAAAAAAAGCCCACCTAAAGTGGATTTTGACGATTTCTAGCATTCGGTTTTAGAAAAAATAAGCAAAGAAAAAAATAAATTGTAGGGGTCAGGCTAGCCTGGCCCTTTTTAATATAGACCTGAGTTGAGCTCAGGATAGAATTTAATTTTCATTATTGTAATGATTTTTGTTGATAAATCTATTCAATATATGATATATTATCAAGTCAAAAGTTGGATATACTGCGTAATAGTAAATGCGCGGGATTTTCAATAATAAAAAAATACGCATGCTCCCATACTTGTATTCCGATGGTCCCGGAAGGGTGTAGGAAAGAGATGGAGCAGAGGTTTAAAACCAGGAGGAAGACATGGCTATTATTTCAATGAAACATTTACTCGAGGCAGGGGTTCATTTCGGGCACCAGACAAAAAGATGGAATCCAAAGATGAAAAAGTACATCTTTACTGAAAGAAAAGGGATATATATTATTGATCTCCAGAAAACAGTTAAACTTGTACACAAGGCATACAATTTTATCAAAGAATTGTCTGAAAAAGGTGGAAAAGTACTTTTTGTAGGAACAAAAAAACAGGCACAGATCGCTATTATTGGTGAAGCGAAAAGATGTGAGATGTTTTATGTTGCACAACGTTGGCTTGGTGGTACTTTGACTAATTTTCAGACTATCAAGAAAAGAATTGAAAAGTTGAAAGAACTTGAATCTCTTGAAGAATCAGGTGAAATCAACAACTATCCAAAAAAAGAAATCATGAAGATGAACAAGAAAAGAGTCAAACTGGACAAATTTCTTGGTGGAATCAAAGGAATGGAAAATCTCCCATTATCATATCTTGATGGAGAGAGTGATAAACGCGATAAAATTGCTTTATTTATTGTTGATATCAAGAAAGAAAAAATTGCTGTTCAGGAAGCTAGACGTCTCAAGATACCTATTGTTGCAATAGTTGATACCAACACTGATCCAAATCTTGTGGATTATCCAATCCCAGGAAATGATGATGCTATCAGAGCTGTAAAATTGTTGACTATGACAATGGCAAATGCTGTTTTAGAAGGTAAACAGGGGTATCAGTACAGAATGGAAGAAGAAGAAGCTAAAGAAAAAGCAGCTAAAGAAGATGCAGCTAAAGAAAAAGTAGCTAAAGAAAAAGCAATTGCTTTGGCGAAAGAAACCAAATCTGAAGTTCCAAAAGTTGAAGCTCCAAAAGTCGAAGCTCCAAAAGTCGAAGCTCCAAAAGTCGAAGCTCCAAAAGTTGAAGCTCCAAAAGTTGAAGCTCCAAAAGTTGAAGAAGTTAAAAGTGAAGAAAAAGAAAAGAAAGCTGAATAAAGCATAATATAAGAAGAATCGGAGGAATCTACAATGGCTATTAAAGCATCAGATGTTGGAAAATTAAGAAAAATGACAGGCGCTGGAATGATGGATTGTAAAAATGCCCTTACTGAAGCAAACGGAAACTTTGAGGATGCAACAGATATCCTGAGAAAAAAGGGATTGGAAAAAGCTGCGAAAAAAGCTGATAGACAAGCTAGTCAAGGTCTCATTAATATCAAGATAAATGATAATATGGATCATGCAGTGATGACTGAAATAAATTGCGAAACAGATTTCGTTGCAAAAAATGAAGAATTTCAAACTTTCACGCAAGATGTAGCAAATGTTGCGTTACTGAATGATACAAAAGAAATCGATGTATTGAAAACAAGTAAGATTGAAGGCGAACTTGTTGGAGATCGTCTTACTTCACTTATTGCTAAAATTGGTGAAAATATGACAATTAAAAGACTTTCAAATTGTAATATTGAGAATGGTTTGATTGAAGGTTATATTCATTTTAATGGTTCTATAGGTGTTCTAACTGTTCTGAAATCAGAAAGTGATAATAAAGAAAAACTTAAAGAATTAGGCAAAGAACTTTGTTTTCAAATCGCAGCTCAATCACCTAAATATATATGTTCTGAAAATATCCCAACAGAAATAGTTGATAAGGAAAAAGAAATTTTTACTGATCAGATCAAAACTGAAGAGATGAAGAAACCTGAAGGGAAGAAGAAACCAGGAAATATTATTACAATGATAGTTGAAGGAAAGGTTAAGAAGTTCTATAAAGAAGTATGTTTGCTTGAACAGTCTTATGTTCGCGAAAGTAAACAAAGTATTTCTGAGCTTGTTAAACAGTACGAAACTGAACTTGGTAAAGAAATCCATATTGAAAGATTTGAAAGGTATGAACTTGGAGAGTAGTTCTTAATATGCAGGAACAGAGGTTTTTACTTAAATTAAGTGGTGAAACTTTCAAAAAAGATGATGTACCACTTTCTGCAGAACAAGTCACTAAATTTGGTGATGAGATTGCTGGTCTATTAGATAACAATCCCCATGTTAAACTGGGGGTTGTTATTGGTGGAGGCAATATATTTCGAGGTGCAACAGGAGAAAAAGCTGGTTTTACCCGTTCAAATGGTGATGATATTGGAATGCTTGGCACAGTACTGAACTCGATTGCCTTGAAAGATATCCTTACCCAGCGTGGAATTAAAGCTGAAGTGTATACTCCTTTTGTGGTTGGTAGTATGACAGAGTTATTCTCTGTAAGAGCTGTGGATGATTTTTTCGCAAATTCTCATGGACATGTTGCGATTTTTGGAGGTGGTCTTGGACAGCCTTATTTTTCAACTGATACAGTATCAGTGATAAGAGCACTCCAGATTGGCGCTGAAATAGTTTTTAAAGCGACTAAAGTAAATGGTGTTTATGATAAAGATCCAATGAAACAATCAGATGCTGTTATATATACAAATTTGACTTTGGATGAATCTTTGGAAAAAGAGTTAAAAGTTATGGATCAAACAGCATTTTCACTTAGTCGAGACAATAATATGAAAATCGTTGTATTTGATTCAACACAGAAGAATGGGATAAAAAATATCCTGCAGAACTGGAAAGAATCTGGTACTCTGATTTCCAGATAAATTTGAGTGGAGGATTAATTATGTTAGAAGAAATTCTGGAAGAATTGAGTCTATCAAATACAGTTGCTACTGAAAATCTTGTTGAAGGATTTAAAAAGTTAAGGACTGGAAGAGCTAATCCAGCTCAACTTCAGGATATAAAAATCGATTATTATGGTACTCCGACACCTTTGATTCAGCTTGCCAATGTTGGTGTCCCTGAACCGCGTATGATGATTGTACAACCATATGACGCTTCAATTATTGGAGATATCGAAAAAGCAATTTTAAAAGCAAATATTGGTCTTACTCCTAATTCTGATGGTAAAATTCTAAGGATTAATGTTCCGCCATTGACTGAAGAACGAAGAAAAGAAATAGTCAAACAGATCAGTAAAAGATCAGAAGAGGCAAAAATTGCTGTAAGAAATAACAGACGAGAAGCCAATGAACAGTTGAAGTTGTATCAGAAGGATGGAGATATTTCTGAAGATGATGAGAAAAAAGGTCTTGAGGAAGTTCAGAAATCAACTGATAAGTTTTCTGCGGAAGTTGATGCTATGTCAAAGAGAAAAGAAGCAGAAATAATGAATGACTAACCTGTTTATCACAGGTAGATTATAAACTAGTGAAATAATTACTATAATATAATAGGAGGAAAATTAAATGCATAAGATTTCAAATGATTGTGTAGCTTGTGGAGCATGTGTTGACGCATGTCCAGTAGGTGCTATTGAAAGTGGTGACATTTATACAATTACAGATGCATGTGTTGATTGTGGTGCATGTGTAGACCAATGTCCTGTATCAGCTATTTCAGCTGAATAATAGAAATTTAATTAATAAGGATCGGAGAAATTCGTATCTTATACAGATATAAGTCAAACTATCTAAAAATAATTGTTTAACTATTATTTTTTGTATATAGACTTGACAAAAATGAAAATCGATTTATAATTTAGGTAGATGTAATAGCATCTAGTTTTAAGGTATAAGTTTAAATAACACATATAAGACCTTGCTCATGTTGTGAGTGAGGTCTTTTTTATTTGCATTAAAGGAGGATTTAGTATGAAAAGATTTTTGAAATTATTAACGATTTGTGTGATTGTCGTATTTTTTAGTACAACAATGATGGTAACTGTAGCACATGCAACGGTTAAAACAACATTATTAGGCGCAGCCGCTGGTTTTGCTGGAGGTTTGCTTTTAGGACCATTTGCTGGTGCAGCAGTTGGATTATCAGGTGGATTAATTGGAGGAGCTCCAGCCGCAATTGCTGGTGGAGTTGCCGGAGTTGCTGGCGGATTGATTACCGGTGGATTGATTTCAATATCTGTTCCTGTTGTATTGGGTGCAGTAGCTATTGGCGGAGGACTGCTTCTGGCAAGAAATCTTGTGAAAAATAATAATTCAAATTCTGGAATAGGCGCTTGGTTTAGTAATCTGTTTAATAAAGTGAATACACAGACAAATATTACTAGAACACCAAATCCACATCTTGGTTCACTTACACCTTCACGTGGAACAACAAGTACTTTTACTGCTAATGATATAGGATTGACTGCAGTTCCAAGTTCACAGTATTCTGCTGTGCGTGGTAGTACACCACGACCTGCTCCTGCGAGAACCTTTTCTGACAAAATTGGTCAGGGTTGGGACGATCAGAAGGATCAATGGTTTGGATCTGGTGGAAGAAATAATCGTGATGGATCCTCTACAGCAAAATTCTTTGGAAAAGATATTCCTAAATTCAGGATTCCTGGACTTGATTATGTAAAGAATTTGCTTGCTGGCAATAGAAACCAGTCTGCAGTGGCTCGAACCAATACTACATGGTCGATTTTTGATGCTGATAAGGGTCCTGAAAGAACACCTGAAGATGCAGGCCCAGATAGAACACCTGAAGATAAGGGGCCTGAAAAAACTCCAGGTATTTCTCTTGGAAATGACAAGGAATTAGAATTAGGTGATTCTCTTGAATTCAGAGTTAGAAAACAATATCAGGCTGCTTACAATAAATATATAGCTCTTGTTCAAAGTGGTAAAGATCCTAATTCTCCTGTAGTTCAGAAAGCACTTGCTGATTACAGGAAGTATTATGCTAATTATATTAAGCTTGCAAAATAGTTAAAATAATTAAGTCAAGATAGATAAAAGGCCCGGATTTTTTCCGGGTCTTTTTTATTTGAATGATGTTTATTTAACAATTTTGATGGACTGAAAATCTGGATGGTTATAATTGATAAGGAAGCCTTTTTTATTGACCTTGTATAATTCAGAAATTGAATCCGTGAACTTAACATGTATTTCTTCAAGTTTTTCAATTTCGGGATGAGTAGAAATTATTCTGAAAGACATGGCTGGGATTTTAAGTATGTAATCTCTTGTTTTTTCATATGATTTTTTTAAGTGCTGATCAATATTGAAAATAAAAAATCTGTTCATAAAATCCATTTTTATTTCAGGACTTTTAATAATCTTTTGAATCAATTCTTTTCTTGTTTCAATAATCATATTTTTCAATGATAGACCAGAATTTTTGAATACGATTTCAGGACTAGTAAATAAATCAGGATTTGAGATTATCAAATTAAATTTTACTGAATCAATATTTTTTAAATTGCTCCAAAGATGCTTAAGAAAAACAGAATAGTTTTGAATTGTTTCACTATACAGTCTTGATGGTTCTATATTATTCAAATCTATTTTCATATTGTTCTTAATGAAAAAAAAATTGATGATATCCTGGTCATAATTTTTTAATTCAGGATCCATAATGAAGGAAAAAAGTGAATTACGGATGATATTTTGATCAGATTTTCCAATCTGATTCCATTGTTGCAAGAGATATAAATTTATAGATTTCTTGTATATTGCATCATCAGGTAATAGTTCATTAACAAGATAATCAGAACAATCATGGTTCCTTTTTTTAGATATAATAATGTTGATTTCACGTGAAATTCCATTTATATAGTCAAATTCAGTTTCAATAGTCTTTATTGCTCCGATTATTCTGTTAGCGACATTGGTTTTTAGTTTTCTAAAAAAGACAGTTGTTGTTTTATGAGTAATGTGCTTTAAAAGTGAAATATTTAAAACATTAAAAAAAACAGGTTTTCTCAAATTATTGATTCTTTTTATCTGATCCAATATGAAGGAGCTTTCCGTGGAAAAAGCTTTATCGAGTTTGTTTATATAGATATGGGTGAAAAAATTTGAAAGCTCATCCAGTTTTGATTTGTCATAATTTTGTATTGCAGAGATATATTGTTTGTAGACTGGAAGTTTTACTTTATCATATAGTAAAATACTAAAATCAATTGGTTTTGGTGCACGATATTCTCTACTGAAAGCGGGTGTACAGGCGAATATCATAGTTAAAAAAAATATTAGAAAAAATCTATTCAATTTAAATCCTTTAATATAATAGTCCTAAAACAGATTATGAGGTAATGTATTTCTATACAAATTTTGTAGAAATAACACGACTAGCTCAGGGGTCAAAGCACTTTCATGATACTCGGATTTCGAGTATCACAAAAGTCCATGTGACCCCATCTATATAAGTATTTCGTAAAAGTATTTTTTCCTTTATACTTTTATCTCTTCAAATATTTCTTTGTTTGAAGCATAATTCCATTTATGGCCAAGTTTCTCAGCAAGCATTACAAGCCATTCTCTGTTTCTAAGTCCCTTTGGTGAAACAACCATATTACATCTTTGTATTTTATCTTCAAAAGAAGTAAATGAACCGTCATCTTCAAGATAAGAAGATGCAGGAAGGACTATATCAGCAGCATCTACAGTAGGAGTATGAAATATATCAGAAACAGTCAAAAACTCAAGGTTCTTAAAATATTTAAGATTATTTTCCTCAGCCAGTGGATTTTCACCGATTACAACTGCAGCTTTAATGGTGCCATTTTCCATTTTTTGTAACAGATCCTGTGTTTCAGGTTTAAGGATTTTTCTTAAGCCATTTGCATTAGCGTGATCACGCATTAGTAAAAGTCCATTACCAGGTTTTTCGATTCTGTTACTTTCTTTCAAAAATCTGGAAATCTCGTTAAGATCAGCGGCAGAATTAATTGATTCTCTGTCGAGATTTGCTACAAAAACTATATTTGTGTCAGGTGAGGGGCATAATTCGTTCAGAAGTTTCTTATTTAGAACATTTTTGGTATCCAACCATAGATTTGCATTACGTGAAAATTCTGTTTTATCAGGGTCGATAACAATGATCTTTGTTCCAGCTTTTTGTGCTTTGATTGCTTTTAGCTGTACAATTAGATTATCCTCAGGAAATTTCATGTTGATAAAAATAATTACATCAGCAGCTTCAAGATCTTTTGAAGTACAGGTTGATGTAGTTTTCCCTAAAATATTATCAAGACAGTTAAGATCATTTTTATGAAGTAGTTCAGTAAATGATGCGACATTATTTGTTCCAATTGCAGTTCTTGCAAGTTTCTGTGTAAGATGAAGTTCTTCATTTGAGAGAAGCGGAGAGGCAAAAACAGCAACTGAATCAGCACCATTTTTTGAAATGATATCTTTTAATGAAACAGCAGTTTTTTCAATAGCTTCTGTCCATGTGAATTCTCTATTTTCAGCAGTGTTTTTTTCAAATGGAACAGTCAATCTGTCTTCTGAAATAAGGTGTTCATATGCAAAACGTCCTCCAGAACAAAGATAACCATCATTATGTTCAGAGATTACGTCATCAGTTGTATTCGAAGGATAAATCAATTTATCATGTACGATTTTATAGTTGATTGAACATCCTACGGAACAAACGCCGCATACTGTTTTTACATTATATCTGGAAAGAGTTCCGCTTGCCTGTGCAGGTCTTCGGATAGAAATTGCGCCTGTAGGACATGCATCTGCACAGTTTCCGCAACCAATACAGTTTGTTTCAGAAAGTGTTTTTTCCATCGCAGGTCTTACAATAGCGTTAAAACCTCTGTGAATAAAGCTAATTGCTGAAACACCCATTATATCTTTGCATGTTCTGACACAACGTCCACAATTGATGCACTTATTAGGATCAAATATTATGTATTCATGTGTATCATCAACTTTAAATTCCCTATAATCTCCAAGAAATTTGGCAGGATCTGCCTGATAGTCTGTTGCGTAATTTCTTAGTTCACATCCAATATATTCAGAACAGCCGCATTCAAGACAACGACTTGTTTCCAATAAAGTCTGTTCTGTTGAAAAACCGGTTTCAACTTCTTCAAAAGTCTTGATTCTTTCCTTCGCGTCTAATTCTGGCATTTCGCAACGCTTTGATGTTTCACAATGATTATAAGTAGACTTGTCTACTTTACCAAGATCTGTCATGAATCTGACATATTCATTTTTTGATTCATCAGTCTTTTTCATCAGGTAGCAGTCGATTTCATCAGCAGCTTTACGAGCATGACCAATTGCAGCAATAACAGTTGATGGGCCAGTAACTCCATCGCCAGCTGCGAAAACACCTTCAATTGAAGTCATATGATTTGGTTCATTTACCTGAACTGCCCAGGTTTTTTTGTCCATGACAAGATCTGTTTTTTTAAGGATGTCGATATCGACTTCCTGACCAATTGCACTGATTAGCCAGTCAATTTTAACATCAAATTCTGAACCTTCAATAGGTACAGGTCGTTTTCTGCCACCATCTTTACTTGCAACAAGTTCCATCCTGATTGCAGAAACACTTTGCAATGATTTGTTTTCATCAGCATTAAGTGAGATTGGATTTGTAAGAAACATGATTTCAACACCTTCATGTTGTGCAGCTTCGATTTCTGCAGGATGTGCAGGCATTTCTTCAAGTCCTCTACGATACATTATAATAACTTTCTCAGCTCCAACTCTAAGTGCAGATCTTGCAGCATCAATTGCAGTGTTTCCACCACCTGAAATTACTACTGTACCAGAAAGTTTATATTTATCACTTTGTAGATCCAGGCTTCTTAAAAAGTCAATTCCACTGATTACTTCGGGGATTTCATTTTCTCCTGGTAATCTTGTACTACGGCCAAGCTGAGCACCGATGCTTACAAAAACAGAATCATAATCACTGTCCATAAGGCTTTTTACTGTATAATCTTTTCCGAGTTCAGTATTTTTCTCTAGATCAATTCCAAGATTAAGTATCCAATCGATTTCTTCCTGAAGAGTTTTCTTTGGAAGTCGATATTCTGGAATTCCATATCTAAGCATTCCACCTGTTTCAGGCATTGATTCAAAGATCTTTACAGCGTATCCCTTTAATTTCAGATAATATGCACAGGTAAGACCGGCAGGTCCGGAACCTACAACAGCAACTTTTTTTCCATTATCAGGAGCAAGTTCAGGTTTCCATGGATCCAGTCTGTCAATATCGGCAATGTATCTTTTGATAAAGTTAATAGCAACAGGTTCGTCAGTATATTCTCTTCGACATTTTACTTCGCATTCTCTTACACATATACGTCCACATACTATTGGAAGGGGATTACTCTGCTTGATGAGCTGAAGAGCTTCTGTTTCTTTTCCACTAGCGATTAAAGCCATGTATCCTTGTGTATCTACTCCAGCTGGACATGCATTTTTACAAGGCGAAATACAATCTGCGTAATGGTTAGAAAGAAGTAATTCAAGAGCAGTTCTTCTGGCTTTTCTTATTCTTTCATTTTCCGTAACGATGACCAGTCCTTCTGCAGCAGGTGTACAGCAGGATGGGCTGAGTTTTTCCTGTCCATTTATTTCGACGACACAAAGGTAGCATGAACCATATGGTTCCAGGCGATCATCATGACATAATGTTGGAATCTCTGCAATATTATTTTCTCTGATAGCATTGAGGATAGTTTTTCCTTCTTCAACCTGGATTTTTTTTCCGTCTATAGTCATTGAGTATTTTTTCATTCTATCATCTCTCCTATATCATTTCGATTGCTTTAAACTTACACGCTGTTACACATTTTCCGCATTTTATACATTTTTTTTCATCGATATAGTGCGGTTTTTTAACATCGCCAGAAATAGCGTCAACTGGACATTGTTTTGCACAGATTGTACAACCAATGCACTTATCTTCAATGATTCGATATTCTAATAATGCAGTGCATGAATGTGCCGGGCATTTTTTGTCAATAATATGTGCTTCATATTCTTTTCGAAAATATTTGATAGTAGTGAGAACAGGATTAGGAGCAGTTTGACCAAGTCCGCATAATGAACTGTTTTTGATCTGTTCTGCAAGATCATTAAGTTCATCAAGATCTTCGATTTTACCTTTTCCTTCAGTAATTCTTTCAAGACATTCAAGCATCCGCTTTGTTCCGATTCGGCAGAAAGTACATTTTCCGCAGGATTCATTCTGTGTAAATGTCAAAAAGAATTTTGCGATATCTACCATACAAGTGGATTCGTCCATTACAATTAATCCACCAGAACCCATGATTGCACCAGTTTTAGTTATTTCATCATAGTCTATTTTAATGTCACCCATTGATGCTGGAATACAACCGCCAGAAGGTCCACCCATCTGAACAGCTTTGAAAGTACCATTGTTTTTGATTCCACCACCTACTTCATGGATAACTTCGTTGATTGTCATACCCATAGGAACTTCTACAAGTCCACTTCTTTTGATTTTTCCAGCTAATGCAAAAACTTTTGTACCCTTACTTTTCTCAGTTCCGTAAGCCGCATATTTACTGGCACCATTTGTTATAATCCATGGTATATTAGCAAATGTTTCTACATTATTGATATTTGTTGGTAACCCTTTAAATCCTTTAATAGCAGGAAATGGAGGTCTGATTCTTGGAATTCCGCGTTTTCCTTCGAGTGAAGCTATCAGTGCAGTTTCTTCACCACATACAAATGCTCCTGCTCCTTCCTTGACTCTTATATCAAATTCAAATTCAGAATCAAAAATATTTTTACCCAGAATTCCTTTTTCATGGCACTGCTCAATACACCTTTTTAATCTTTGAACAGCCATAGGATATTCTGCACGAACATAAATATGTCCAGAGCTTGCGCCTATTGCAAAGCCGGCAATAATCATTCCTTCAAGGATTGAATGAGGATCACCTTCAAGTATACTTCTATCCATGAATGCCCCAGGATCACCTTCATCAGCGTTACAGATAATAAATTTTGGGCTATTAGGAGCATTTTTTGCAAACCCCCATTTCATCCCAGTAGAGAATCCGCCGCCGCCACGGCCACGAAGTCCAGAGTCTTTTACTTCTTTGATGACTTCATCAGCACTCATTTCAGAAAGCACTTTCTTGAGTCCGTTATATCCATCTCTGCTAATGTAATCTTCAATTGAATCAGGATCAATAATTCCACAGTTTCTAAGAACAATTCTGTCCTGCTTGTTCCAGTATGCTTTGATTGATTCGTCAGCATCTAGAGAAATCAAAAGTTCCTGAACTGGTTCGCCGGAAATCAGATGTTGTTCAACGATTTGTGAACAATTTTCAGGCTTAACATTACCATAGAGGAATTTTTTTCCATCTTCAGATTCTATTTCAACAAGAACCTCTCTATAGCACATTCCAATGCAACCAGTTTTAACAATTTTTACATTGATCTTTTTTGCACTGACAAGTTCTTCCATTTTATTTAAAATATCATTTGCACCAGCGGATACACCGCAAGTACCAAGTCCGATACGCATTATTGTCATGATTAAGCCTCCTTTTCCTTAGCGTTTTTAAGATATTCATTTAAAATTTTTCTTGCGGATTCGGGAGTAAGATTACCATGAGTATTATCATTAATCATAATGACTGGAGCTAGCGAGCAGCATCCAATACAGGCAACAGATTCCAGACTGAAAAGTCCGTTAGAAGTAGTTTCACCAAATTCAATTCCTAGTTCTGCCATAATGACACGAATAATGGCTTTTCCACCATTTACATGACATGCAGTTCCTTCACAAATTCGGATTACATATTTACCAAGCGGTGTGAGTCTGAATTGAGAATAAAAAGTAATAACTCCGAATACTTCGGATATTGGGACATTTATAGCATCAGATATTTTGTAAATTACTTCTTCTGTCACATAACCATCCCTTTCCTGGGCTTTCTGTAAAAGTATGATCAGTGATCCTTTGTCGTTTTTGTATTTTAAAAGAGTTGAGTCGAAGCTGTCAGTATCGACAGTCTGAACTTTTTTTTTGTTAAGCATCTGTTACCTCTTATATTAATGTGAAATTATAACTAAAACGTTATAATAAAAACGGCCAACGCTAAATGCGATGGCCGTTTTAGTTGTATAGCTAAAAATGAATTATACGATACCCTGATCAAGCATTGAGTTAGCTACTTTAAGAAAACCGGCGATATTTGCACCAGCTACATAGTTTCCTTCTACACCAAATTCTTTAGCAGTAGTT
>DAOVTB010000235.1 GCA_030633305.1 Candidatus Muiribacteriota bacterium | reverse complement strand
CCTGAATCAATTAGATATTTCAATGCTTTTAAATAATAGCGCGAACTATCGTAAAAATTTATGCCATTTTTATTGATTTTCTTAAAATATTCTGCAAGTAAAATTATTGAATCCAATAGTGAAATATCATCAGAAACCTCAGGAAGAATTCCTTTTGTTTTAGAGGCATAATACTTCAATAGTTTAATAAACAAGAATCTTGATGTTTTGTATTCTTTCCGATCAAACATCCTGCCAGCGACTCCTGATATCAGAGGTTGTGGATGATAATGGGAATATTTACCAGAAGTTTTTAGTTCGTTGATATTTTTCATCTTCAAAACTTTAAATATTTTCAAATCTTCAACCCTGGACATTTGAGGATTTAATAAATCGGTGTAAAGCTGAGACAAAATTGATTTTTCTACTAGGAGTCCTAAATCATGGCCTTTTTTTCTTTTTTCAATTAAACCACAATAAATTATCTGTAATTCAATCATTTTTTTATTAAGTGATATCAAGTATTCATTTTTTACTCCGCGGTGATATTGATCAGGTCTCATTTCAGGAGCCATTTTCGCCATCACACCATAAACTACACGTTCTTTTTCAAGGTCAGAATATTTTTCAAGCTCCAGTTGAAATTTTACCTTGTTAAAAGGTAATTTACCCAGTATTTTCAAAGCATGGGATGCAATCTCTTTTTTTATCTGTTCTTCAATTCCACTTCCAGACATTTTATCAAGATTTTTTTGGGCAAGATTTCTCCATTCAAGTTGTTTCAGTACTTTTTGCTTCGCTTCCAGTATTTTTTTCAGTTCAGGATCGGATCGTAAACGGTAAATTTTTTCGAGTCTATTCAAAACAAGCATTTTTTTTGTACAATTTACTCTGAAATCTTTATCCAATGATGAAATATGCTCAAGGGAAGTAATTATCAAATTTAGAATTTTTACTTTTTTATCCAGATTGTCACCCGGAAGTTTATCAATAATTGAAATTACCTTATTGTAATTTAAAACAGCCATCTGATAAATCCCCAGATTTCTATAGGAATCTGCTATAATCTTAAATTTTTCAATATTCAAATTACTTTCTTTATCATCGGGTTTTATAGCATTCATTTTTTCTGAAATCACAACAACATCGCTATAACCAAAGTTTTTGTACTCATCCATTAGACGATTATTAAATTCTTTAAGCTCCATACACTCAATACTTACAGGTACAAAAATAAACATAATTATCAGTAAAACAAAATACTTATTATTCATTTTCCACATCCTCAATTTTTTATAAGACACTTGATCAAATAAAATTGTAACACATAATCAGTACCTGACATCTTAATATAAAATAACCCAGGATTAAGTTCAATTTTCCCTTTAACCTTCTTTAATATTCGTTTTTTATACTTATCTGTTTTTTAATGTTATAAAATACCTTAAACAGAGATTATTTGTTATACTTGAATTTAATCAAGTTACAATAATCAATTTTTATTATAGGAGTAAATCTAAAATGTTTAAAGTCACGAAATTTTTAATTGTACTTTTCCTAATCGGATTTTGTCTAACTTCATGCCTTAGTGCAAAAAAGCAATCAGCTAATAGTTTTGATAAAATCAAATTTGGAATGAGCAAAGCAAAAATTATAAATATCTTCAAATCAGAAGTAAATTTTTTCAATTTATGGAAAGTAAAAAGTAAACTTTTTCAAAAAAATCGAGCTGAGGATAAATTGATTGGTAGTTACCGTCTTATGTCATCTAATTTACATTTTTCAAAAGGAATTACAACTGATCTAAAATTTACATTTATTGAAAATAAGTTATTTGAAATTATGATAAATTTCAAGATTAAAAATGGAAGTAAACAAACAGTATCAAATCTGACTAAACGTTTTCTCACTTATTATAAGGCAAAATACGGAAAACCCTATTATGAAGAAGACTTTTTAGGAGATACTTACAGTTGGAAAAAAGGTGTAAATTCTGTCAGAATGGAACTTATGTCTGTTGCAAAAAATTCATCGACAATAGATATTATATGCCTTGATAATAAATTACTTGGAAAATATATGAAAAAATATGCTCAATGGAAATCCAGGAAAAAATAAATTCCCTTTACAATCCCCAGTGTGACCAATTCTCCCCTTGATTAGATAACGCAGCAGATGCTGCAATATTCACTTCTGCATCAGTCATAGAAGCACCTGCACATCCTACACCAGTTGCACGTGCAGCCCAATATTTTGGATGTTGCTGAAACAATCCTGTACATCCCGATGAAGAATTAACGGCATCGATCTGTCCCCTTGATTCACGATAAATAACTGATAATGCTAAGTCAACTCTGTTTGGTTTAAAATACTTTTCAACTAGGCTACGCCATCTTTCGACATCAGGAGTCTTGTTTGGATCATAGGTTCGACCGTTCATATCCTGTTTGACACCACGACTATCACCAGCTTTCCCTATTGCATTATTTGGTGTGTAATTACCTGAAGTAACAGGAGGCGTGGTTGGTTGATTCGTACCTGGATTAGATGAAGGTGGATTATTTACAGAAGTAGAACCGCCTTTTGTGACATATTTGCTATGAACCCAGGCATATCCAGATCGATATTTGATCCTGTACCAGTTTCCCTGTTTATCAACTACTGTAACTTTCGTATTTCTAGTAAATCTATCTACTATTGTTCCCCATGCACTTTTCCTTACATTAAGACTGCTGACCGTTGTATGACCATCAAAAGGAAATCCAGAAACTGTGGTACTTGTTGTTGTACCTGCTGATGGAGGACTTGAAGGTTGTGAAACTGAAACCACTGAAGAATTGATATAACGTTTATAGACATATGCAATTCTTCCATTGTATTTGATCTTGTACCACTCTCTTTTTAAATCCTGACCGACGATCTTTACACAATCACCTCTGTGGATCGTTCCAAGAATGTTCTGCCATGGAGCTTTTCTTACATTTAGAGATCCACAGGTAACAAAACCATTTACCGAACTCTGTACCACAGGCGCAACTTTCCATTTAACTCCAAAATTTATAGTATTTCCAATAGTTGCCAGAAAAACAAATATAAGTATGTAGAACAATCCCTTTTTCATTTCATCCTCCAATAATTTTTACTGCTTATACTAATATGATATTAAAAACAGACAAAATGTTCAAAAATAATCTTTTATTATTCTTGAACAAATACATTTGTTATTATAGTATTGATGTGATTTTTTCAGAAAAGGAAGTTATAGTGAAATATGAGAAATAGATGGTATTTTATTCTAGTATTATTAGTTTTAATAATTATACAGTTCTCTGAAAAAATTCTGTTTTGCACGATGAGTCATGATGCTGTAAAAAAGAGACTTCCTCAATATGAATGTAAATTTGGAATTTTAACTAAGGGCTTAAACGGAAAAGAAATATTTGAAGCAACAACTAAGGTTCCATTTATTGTTGGCCAGCGTTACGGCTGGATTCTTACCACTGAATCAAAAGTTAAAATAATACGATGGACCGAGGAATTGATTCTTCCAAGTTCACCGAAAACCTGGGGTATAACAGAAGAAAGTCATGTTTCCAGTGACAAAACTATTACAGTAACGAATAGTAAATCTTCAGTAATCAATGGTGAAATCTCCAATTTCTGGTCAATTGCCGACGGTGATCCCAAAGGAAAATATCAGATTAGATTATATGTCGAAGACAAATTCATTGAGGAATTTAATTTTACCCTTGTTGAGCCTAAAAAATAGTTTTTACTATACTTTAAAAGCCTATATGCGGAAAACTTATATCAGGTCTTTTTATTTTTTTTGCTTTTTTATATTGAAGTGGAAAAAACATCTTTTTAGAATCTCTCAATGCTTTTCTGTTAATATCTTCAACAATCCCCATTGGATTTCCCTCTGATATAAAATCAGGAGCGATAAAATTCGGATATCTATTTTTGTATCTCCTGGTATGTCCATGTATAAGTCCATTCATTCGTTCATATCGTAAAAATAATCTAAGCTTCGAACTATTTATCTTTCGATGTGAACGTGCGTTTATATCATCAAATGATTTCACCAGATAATCAAGTGCCTTGTTCAAATGCTTTGGATAACTAGAAAGATCTTTAAAATCAACTTTTACCAATTCTGTAAATGCCTGTTTGACATCAGATCTAGGATCATCATTAAAATAATTCAACAAAAGAAGTCCTCTTTTTTTATAAGATTTTCCAGCAGTAACCGATGAACTTCTTTCCTCAGACGCTTTCTGCCTTGATAAAGTTCCATACTGATTCTCTACCATAAAACGCCATTGCTTAAACTGATACTCGCTTTCTGAAATAGAATCGACAAAAATCACCAGCCTTTTATTGAGTTTGATCATCTCACCGATAGTATTCCATCCAGGTTCTTTTTTTCTGACCAGTTTCCCTTTATCATCTCTTTTAAGTTTCTTGCCTTTTTTATCCAGCTCATAATAATAATGCCTGTCAGTATAAATATATTTTTTCAAACCAGTACTCTGGTATACTTTCGTAAACATTGCTCCACTCTTTACATAATCTTCAAGTATTATGGTTATGATCTGATGTGGATTTCTGATCAAAAAAGATTTTATTTCTTTTAATGCATCTGCATAATAAAGTGTTTTTTTGTTGTTTGACGCATAGGCAATTGGTCGCATAAATTTCTGTATAAATACTTTATTATGTGAAAGAACTATTTTTCCATCCTGTCTCCACGTATCAAGCATAAAAGCACGTACACCAGAGTCAAGCTGTTTTTTATATGAAAAAACCTGCTGACCATAAGGAATATAGTAATCAACATAATTGGAATACGAATTATGAGAGCAAAGGAAACATGTCTCTGAATATTTAAGTGAACGGTTCAGTTTCACTTTAACGTTCGGATTGTATTTTGAGGCTTTTTCCATCATTTTACTCCATAACGGATATTCAAATTCTGCCATTATGCAGATCAGCATTTTTTCACCAAATCCTGCGGCATCATTAATAAACCCTTTCAGTTCGTGCCAATATTTATTCAACGTATTTTTCATGGTTTTTTTCCCAAAATCATCCAGGGAATGATAAACAGAATGAACAACATTCAGGGTCTTCTTTGGAAGAGTTTTTAATCCTTTGACTTCATGTGACAAAGTTTTTTCCTCTTTTAATGCTGCTTCTTTGGCTTTTTTTGCAGTTTCCTCAGATCTTCTTTTAGCTTCTTCAAGTTTCTTTTTTGCTTTACGAGCTAATTCAGCAGATTTTTTTTTCGCAGCCGCCAGTTTCTTTTTTGCTTCTTCTACCCTTTCCTTAGCTTTTTTTTCTACTTCTGTCAGGCCATGTTTTACATAATGAGTTACATGAGTTGCAGTATGTTTAATACTATGATACGCGTGGCTCCCAAACCAGGAATAAAGCCTTTGACTGCATAAAATGAATGAACACAGAAATAAAATACCTATCAATAATTTCTTCATCTTTAAAATTCTCCTTACTATTTTTTAAATTTTTTTTCAGAACATAATTCCAGCACAAATGATATCAAAGTATTCCAGATACTCTCAAAAATCTGAAAATGGATCGGGAAACTGATTCTTTTTCAGGAATTGCAATATACCGTCTTATCCGCTCCCCTGCAAATTCAAGTTTCATATCTGTAAAGTTACTTACAACATAATAATTATCAGCTTTTTTCCCAAGCGAAATAATTCGATTTACCATCTTTGAATCATGAGGAAAAGGTGATGGAGTTTCAAACATATCTAATGCAAGTCCACCAAGTGAAAGTTTCTTGTAATTTTCTTTCATAAGTTTTTCAACCAAGATTCCCACGATGGAATAATAAACTCCCCAGATCTTCGTTCTTCTGAATCTTATTGCATTCAATTGATATCCAACTTTCTGCCCATTTTTGAAAAAAGGATCCAATACAATAAATCCGAAACATTTTTCTTCGCCTTTATCTACATGTTTTAAAGCAAAAAAACGGACTCCAGGCTGGTTCCTGAATTCTACAGCACGGGATATAAATGTTATCTCCTTTTTAGAGGGAGTATTTTCTAGAAATTCCATGTTAATCGTTTTCATAAGATCAAGTCTCTGTTGATCAAGATCATCAAAGTCAACTTCTTCTATACTAAGAGTTGCTTTTTTTGCCTTCTTTAAAGCACTCTTAACCTTTTTGCCATCCAGGAGTGCAGGATCAAGATCAAGAACATTTTCCGTTCCATATGGACAAAATCTGTATCCAAGATCATAACCATAAAGTTTAGATGCAAATTCCTGTGAAATATTTACATAAATCGCATTAGGTTCTTTACTATAAAAAGACCTTACCAATGATTCCAGATTCTCTGATGCAACAATTGGATCATCAAGAACAACTGGATTATTCTTTAATTCACGATATCCGATAAAACCATTTTGCTCTACAAAATAATTCATATCATTTTGTAGAAGTGCATAGGCATTTGGATCATAAGAATACTTTGTAATCAACTCATATTTTTTCTCTTTGTTAACCATAGCACTCCTGATTTGTAACCAACAAATCTTGCCTTTTTAAATATTATATCATTTAT
>DAOVTB010000152.1 GCA_030633305.1 Candidatus Muiribacteriota bacterium | reverse complement strand
TTTTCAAATGAGCATCATTCACAAGTGGCGAATCAGGATTATTCTTAATAAATTCTCTTAATTTATTGATTCCACCTTCATGATCTCCACTTTCAATCAATTCAAGAGCATCCATAAATTCCTGTTTTTCTCCAAGAAGAAATTCACCTTCAAATAGGATTTGTTCCTTTTTCTTTGTAAAAGATTTTTGTGCTTCATCAGTATAATATGCTGATTTAACATCAATAGACTTAAAAGTCCTGCAAACTTGAACTAAATAGTGTTCAACAAAAGGTTTTTCTTTAATTTTTATAAACGCTTTATTCATTGTCTGACTAAATTCAGCACTCTGATTTTCTGCAGTTTCCCGGTCTTTATCTGTAATTTCTATTTCAAAAAGAGATGAATAATTAGATTTACTATTATTCAATTCGGGTGGATAGAACTTAACCCGAAATACGAATTCATCTTCAACCTCAAATTTCAAACACTCTTTCCAGTCTTTCTGTAATTTTAGTACATTACCCTTTAAATCCTTGCAAAATTTTTCATCAACTTTTGCAGGTTCTTTATCCAGTTGCTTGCCATCCTCTTTTTTTTCTACAGCTAGAGCAGATAGAGTAAGCACAAAAAAACACAAAAATAAAATAATAATCCCTTTTTTCATTCTAATCTCCTTTAACCTAAATATTTTATCTTATTTCCATTTTTTAATAATTTCATCAAATTTATGCAATGCTTCTTTATATTCTTTCTTCTCACGGGCTACTATTCCTGATCTAAAAAAAGCTTCCTTATAAACTCCAGAATCTTTGGCTTTCTTTCTGGCTAAAAATATTATTACCCGTTTATAATCTTTTTTCGCGTCTCCAAATATCTTGGCCTCCTGGGCAAAAATACCCTGTTGCAGAAGTAAAGGTGCTTCACAAATCTTTTTCATCCTGTCAGTAAACTGTGTAAATGTCTTCCTTGCAATAAGATATTGTTCTTCAAATTTCTTCATGAAATCAATTTTAGTCAAATTTGAATAGTAACCAGTCAGTTCTTCCAATCTTTTCTTATTCTCTAGCGGCGGAAGATTAATAACTGGATTTTTTTCCTTCATATGAAAAAATGACATCGTTTCACGAACACGAACTGGAATTTTCGCCATTTCTCCATACGTTTTCATCCCACATCCGCCAAGTGAAATTATTCTGTCACAAGACTTAATCGCTTCATCAAAATTACAGTTATTACTTCTATTCTGTGAAATAGCTGATAGAATGCTAGCTTTTCTTGATTTTTCTTTAGCACTCTTAAGCATTTCCGCAAAAATGCGCTCCACCTCATAATACAATTCCTGATCATCTTGTACCAGATTTTCAAATTCATAAAAAAGCGCTTTATAAACATCATCAATGCGACTCTCTTTCGTTTCAGGTTTATGGAGTTTAAAGTACCATGGGAGCACTTTTTTAGTCTCAATAAAATAGTATTTCAGATTTCTTTCTATCTCATCAGTTTCGAGCAGTAAAATAGGCCATTTTCTGATCAAAAATTTGATTTTTCCATAAACAATTTTCTGGTGGACCTTGTTTACTCTGAGAGAAAGGTCATTTTTTAACTCTTTATTCTTTTCTCCAGAAAAAACCGGATCAGCCAATATTGTCATTGCTTTCGAAATCATTTTCTGTCCAAGATATAATTTGAACATTTCCTTACGAACAGGTAATAACAACTCATTCTTTTGTTCAGTTTTAAGCTCTTTATTTTCTTTAATCAGTTTAATTTTTTCAATATAGATTTCCAGAACACCAGAAATCCCTTTTTTTGCATACTCGAAAAATAAATTAAGATGTCTTTCTCCAATATTATCTATTTTCTTTGGAACTACACCTGTATACCTTACCTCAAGAACTCGAAAATCAAATCTTGGATGCTTCCCAAATATTGAATTTTCTCGTAATTTTTCATATTTCATCAAAAGGTGCTGTTTCTTTTTCAGCAAGTAATCAATTCCTTTATTCGCATGATGAAGCAAATCCTGATAATTTCTTTTTTTCTTTTCAAAAACGACTTCTGAAAACTCCGGAGTCAGATCGCAGATACGAATTTTTTCAAGTTCATCAATACTTTCCTCAAAATTTTCCAGCAAAGTTACGTATCGCTTTAGAGTATTTTTAAAAGAAGTAAATTTCTTAAATTCTTCATAAGTTTTAAAATCATTCTTTACCTGCTTCTTTTTGCACTCTTTACAAAAAATAAAATTCATGGCCATACTTATAAAAACAAGAAATATGAGAATTTTTTTCATTTAATAGACTCCTTAATTTTTTAATACAATAATAATACTTATATATTTAAAACTTTGTCTCAATCATTTTTTTGAACAGCTACAAGGGGATTCCTGACAGCAGGAACAATTTTGTGGATACTTATCCATCAAGACTTTTTCCAAGTCGATCTCCAGAACATTAGCCAGAGAAAAAGCCCAAGCAATCACATCGGACAATTCTTCGGCCTGATTCTTTTTGTCAGATTCCATAAGGGAACTGCTTAATTCTCCAATCTCCTCAACTAACCACATGAATGTCTTTAACGCACCACGAGGTTCATCTTTATGGTAAAAATTATCCTTTATTCTTTTCTGAAAGTCACTTATTTTCATTCTCGGACTCCGTCTGTTGTGGTTTTTTACCAAGTTCCGTAGACTTTATCGCATTCATTACTTCAGTATATTTATCTGCTTTTGAATAATACTCTGTTATTATATCTGATATATCTACTATCTTTAGACTATACCCATGATCAGCACAAACTACTTTTCCCTTTGCATCAACATGATATTTACAGCTTGATAAAAAATCTGAAAAAAGTAATTTTTCTTTATCCAATCCTTTAAATATTGAGTAATCCTTTATATCAAAAAGATTTATTTCGGAATCCAAAATCACTTTCTGATCATTATTCTTTCTGACTATATTTGTAAATCCAGTAATCAACGACATCCTGTACTGGCATAAAATATCCTTTTTCATAAGTTCAAAAAACTTTTTATAACCTGCAATATCATGAAAATGCGGAATTTCAGTAACTCTTTTCAGATCATTTTTCAAAACATCCATAATTTCTGATGCTTTTTCAACTTTCCCCCACAGGCGATAACACCTACAGAGATAATATCTGAAAAAGAAAATATCAAGAATTTCATCAGGACAGGAGTTTAATGCTTTTTTCAAAAACTTTTCAGAAAGATCAAAATCTCCTTTTTTTTGATAATATATGCCCAGATGATATTGAGCCCAGTAATTGCCAATATTAAAAAAGATCGCTTTTTTTAAAAACTCAACTGCAGAATCCGAATTCTGTTGGTCAAAAAGAAATGTTGCCCAGCCATAGGAATCTAAAATATCACTATTATCCGGATACTTTCTGACCAACTCACCAAGCATTTCAAGAGCTTTCCCAATATTGACACCTTTTTTCAAATATATATTGGCTAGATTGTTTTTACACGCAAAATAGGTTTTTCTAAGCTTAAGTGCCCTCTTATATGCAAGTTCTGCGGAATCCCAATCCAAGAGTCTCTCAAAAGTATAACCAAGATTATTATGAACTTCTGGAATATTCCCATTTATTTTTACAATTTTCAAAAGCAGTTTTTTAGCTTCAATATAATTATTATCTTTTAATAATGATACTGCTTTTTTATAGATAAACTTGATCTCAAGTTCCCCAGCAAACAATGTTCCTGAAAATAAAACAATCACCACTAAAATAACAAATGAAAGTTTCAATCCCGAATTTTCATGAGATGATCTCTGAAGATTCAGGTTACTCATAATAATTTTGAAATCTGTTCCAAGGCATGTTCAGCACTGTTTCTTAAAAGACTTGAGGAAGTATTATTAAGTATATCAACCAGAAATTTCGTAGAATTCTCTGAGCCTATACTTCCAATTGCTTTTATAATACTGTTTTTCTGTTCTATATCTTCAGATTTTCTAAATCTTCTCATCAAAATATTTATTGTTTTACTACCATGTTTTTTTAGGGATTTGATTATATTCTTGTCTACAAACCAGATTTCATCACCAATTCCATCAACAAGGATTTTCCAGGCAGCTTCACTTTTGATCTCACCCAGAGCCCAGGCGGCAGCTGCACGAGTCCAAGGATCTTTATCGCGAACCATTATTTTCAGAATACTCAGCCATTCATCATTTCCACTACTCCAGAGAGCTTTAGCAACATTTGCCTTTATACGATGATGAGTATCCTCTATATAAGGCATAAGAATAGATTTTATATTAGTTGCACCAATTTTTTCAAGTGCCTCTACAGCATTTGCTCTTACCCTCTGATCCGGGTCTCGCAAATACAAAGAAACTATTGGAACAATCTTAGCAGTGCCAAGTGTAGGAAGAACTTTCAAAATTGTTGCACGTACTTTTTCATTCAATTCGCTTTCAAGAAACTGAATCAGCATCGGACATGCCTCTTCATTTCCTATTTTTTCCAACGCCTGTACAGCACGAATCCTAACCCATTCTTCCGGATCAGCCAAAGCACGCAATAAATATTCGACATTATCATGTGTTCCGATTTCACCCATCGCCTGAATAGCAATAACCCTGACACCAACATTATTATCATCAATCAAGACTATTACATCATCAATGTAATCAGCCAATTTCATCTCTTTTATTTTTTTCAGTCCTAGATATTTTTTATCCCAGTCTGACGATTCAAGAAGTTTCTTTATATTTTCCTTTTCCATATTCGCTCCTTTAGGTCAATATTCTAAATACGATACAACATCATAGTCAGAGAGTTTGGTTTCTCTAGCTTTTAAAAAAGGCAATTCAATCGCAAAAACAATTTTTTTAATATTCGCTCCCAGTTTAGAAGCAAGCTCACAAACAGCATGAGCAGTGCCACCAGTGGCTAAAAGATCATCAATAATAACAATATTTTCCCCTTTTGAAACAGCATCTCGGTGAACTTCAAGAACGTCTGATCCATATTCAAGTTCATACTCTGCGCTTATTGTTTCAGCAGGAAGTTTCCCCTTTTTCCGAACAAGAACAAGTCCTTTTCCAAGTTTATAAGCCAATGCAGCCCCAAAAATAAAACCTCTAGATTAAATTACGCGTATTTTAGGGACTCGAGTATTGTCTGTAGGGTGAGTGAGGATATCAATGGTTCCTTTAAGTCCCTCAGGATCCTTTAATAAAGTCGTAATATCCCTGTAAACTATGCCATCTTTCGGAAAATCCGGAACGGCTCTTATCAAACCTTTTAATTTCTCAATCATCTCAGTTCTCTCCTTTTTTCATAAAGTAATCGTAAAATTCATCTTTTTTATTTATTATTTTTTTTATTTTCAACTGGACCTTATCGCTATTGTATGGGGAAAATCCAATTTCGTAAAGTATATTGAATGTCTGAGAAGATGAAAAAACTTCTTCAACAGAATCTGCCAGGTTAAGACCGATAACGGAAAAAGACTGGTTATCCTGCTTTACATATCCTTTAAAATGTTCGCTATATGGCGAAAATTTTTGTATAGACACAATATTTACATTATTTGAAAAAAATAATGGCGGCGGAAACTCTGATCCAAAAGGAGCAAGTTTACGAATATCAGATATCAGTTCATGATTAATCTCTCTGAACCTTACTTTATAAAATATCTCTAAACACTTTACTCGTTTACAGTCAGTTTGTTTTAAATAATCTTTTACATCTTCAATAAAATCCTGGATCTGCTCCTTATTTATAATAAAACCAGCTGCTCCATTATGTCCACCAAAGTTCAAAACTCTTTTTTCTCCACTCTTAACGATTTCAAAAGCATTGTATCCATCAAGTACCCTAATAGATCCTTTGTAAATATCTTCAGTTAATTTTGACATAATAATAATATTCGCATTTTTCATTGCTTTCAGTTTAAAAGCAATCTGACCCAGCAAATTAGTGTTACCGCACTCGCTCACAATACAAAAAATGGAATCATAGATTTCAGGTTGCAGACTTTTTAGGGCGGCTCGAAGTAGAGCTTCACCTTCCTTAATTTTTTTTTTCACACTTTTCTTATTAAATTCTCGATATTTTTTCTCATCAATGTTCTCTGAATTAAAAAACTCCATTGCCTCATATGCATATCCCATTTTAGCAAGTGAATTTACATAAGATATAATTGTAAACAAAACCCGTTCATAATAAATATTCCTGTCATTTTTGAAAAATTTTCTGTACTTGGTTTCGCGAAGCAAACCAGCCATGCCAAGCTTGACTATTGTCCTGTTTTCACCAGTAATTGCTACCATATCAGATAATGTTCCAAACATACCAAGAACAAGGTATTCGTTATGATATTTTCTGAATTCATCCCTGTTGACCAGCAGTTGAGCAACGATCTTAAAAGCAAGCCCGGATGAAGAAATCTGCTGTAATTCTGTATCAGTTGACATTTTAGGATTAATATAAAAATCAACATCTGGAGGATTAAAAATCTCGTGATGATCACATATTGCTATTTTTATATTGGGATTTAGTAATTTCAGAAAAAAATCAGGGACGAGTGAAATATCAAAAATAATCAATACCTGAATATTATATTTATTGATATCATTCAACATTTTTCGATAAAAGCCAGTTTCATCAGAAATACTTTTGGGAATAATATACTTGGAAACATACATTTTTTTTGATTCAAGAAAATTTCCCACTATTGAAAGCGAAGAAATACCATCTACATCAGAATCTCCAGCTACCATAAAACGCGCACCAGATGATATTTTTGACTCCATAAAATCAATCAATTTATCAAAATCAGGTATTGACCAAGGTGATCTAAGATCTTGTAGATCGGGCTCTATGAAAGTTTTTTTGAAATTACCGATATTCTTAAGATATGATTCAGCAATCTCTGTTTTAAAATATTCCATATTTTTTCATTTTATATATCAATGTTCCACGCTTGATCTTTAAAAGTTTTGCAGCCTTTGACTGGTTCCCATCACATTTCTGCATGGCCTGCATAATCAATTTGCTTTCCATCTCTTCGACTGCATCGTTTAAACTTTCACCAACAGGTAATTCGCCAGTTTCAATTCCTTTTACAACAACAAGATAATCTGGGAGATCAATTAGTTTAATTTCTTCATAATCACTGACAATATAAGCTCTTTCCACAACATTTTCGAGTTCTCTGATGTTTCCGGGCCAGTTATATTTTTCTAAAATCCTAAGTACTTCAGTCGAAAAATATTTTTTCCCTTTATAACCATTATCCACCATTACAGTCAAAAAGTGTCGCCCCAGCATTTCTATATCAACACGTCTTTCCCTTAATGGAGGAAGTTCAATATTAAATGTATTCAGCCTGAAATATAAATCTTCCCTGAAATTACCACTTTTCAACTCATCTTGAAGAACTTTATTAGTTGCTGCAATAATACGAACATCTACTTTTTTTGTTTTGATACCACCAACTCTTTCAAATTCTCTATTCTGCAAAACCCTTAAAAGTTTAACCTGGATATGAGGGGTAATCTCACCTATTTCATCCAGAAATATTGTACCTTTGTGAGCTAATTCAAAACGCCCCTTTTTCTGATAGTAAGCTCCAGTAAAAGATCCCTTTTCATGGCCAAACAGCTCACTTTCAAGCAAATGCTCAGGAAGGGCCGCACAGCTTACTTTTATAAATGGTTCGTTTCTTCTCGGAGAATTAAAATGAATCGCACGGGCAAAAACTTCTTTTCCAGTTCCGCTTTCTCCTGTAATAAGAACATTGGTTGGAGAATCAAGTATTTTTCTAACCAGATTTACAATATTCTGTATTCTGTCACTTTTACCGATGATCTCATCAAAACTGAATTTTTCCTTTACTTCAGAAGCCTTATATTTTATACGATCAAGTAAATCTTTTTTTTCACAGGCACAGTTAACTATTCTAACAACGTCCTTTCGATCAAACGGCTTTGTCATATAATCAAAAGCACCCTTTTTTATACACTCAACTGCACTGTCTACAGTCCCAAATGCTGTCATAATAACGATCTGGATATTGTTATTAATACTCTTTATTTTTTCAATCAGCTCATTCCCTTTAAGTAATGGCATTTTGATATCAGAGAGAACAATGTCAGGATTTTTGTTGATAACAACTTCTAATCCCTGTTTCCCGTCAAAAGCAGTGTAAACCTCAAAACCTTCTCTTATAAAAAGGTCTTCAAGATATTCATTCAGGCTTTCTTTATCTTCTACAATAAGAATTGTTCTCTTACCCATCAGAAACGATAATACTCCTTGTTGAAATTAATAATAAAACAAGAACCCTTCCCGAGTTCACTTTCAATTTGAACTGCACCATTATGGTTTTCAATTATCCTGCTGACAATTGCCAACCCCAACCCAGTCCCAAACTGTTTCGTTGTAAAAAAAGGAATAAATACCTTTTCTAAATCATTCGAATTTATTCCACATCCAGAGTCCTTAAACTTTACCTCAATATATTTTTCTTCATCTGCAATAGTAATTTCAAGGTCTCCAGAGGAATTCATTGAATCAATTGCATTATTAATCAAATTCATAAATATCTGTTGAATCTGCAATGGATCAACTCTATGATAAATCTTTTTCCCATTTCCTTCAACTTTTAAATTGATCTTTTTCATTCTATGAGCAAGTGCTTCCAGAGATTTATTCATAATCTTTCCAAGATTAATATGATCCTGAAAATTTGGAAGTTTCAGACTAGAATAATTTAATATGGCTGAAACAATTTCATTAATGTTATCTACCTCAGAAAGAAGCTTTTTTATATATTTTTCATTCCTGGTACCAATTACATCCTCTTCAATAAGTTCAACAAACCCTTTAATTGCTCCAAGCGGATTACGAATTTCATGCGCTACTCCTGCTGCAATCTGTCCAAGGGAAGACAGGACTTTACTACGATTAACCTGTTCTCGCAGGAGTATATTCTGGGTAATATCATTAAAAATACCTACACAACCTTCGACTTCACCTTTATAGTTTGTCAAAAGGGACAAATTCATTCCAATAAATTTATCCTTTTCCTTAATTTCAATACATATATCTCTGATAACCTTGATTTTCGCATCAAGAATACGTTTAAAGTAATAGATAAATTCAGTGTATTCACCAAATACTTCAAAAACTTCCTTCCCTTCAATATCTTCCTGATGGACAATGTCAAATACTTTTAAAGCTTCATCATTCAAAAAAAGGATTTTTCCATTCCTGTCAACTGTTAATACACCACTGGCAATAGATGAAAAAATATTTTCATTAAGAATCTTGAGATTCTTCAATTCAATAACATTTGATTCAAGGGCATCATTAGTTTCCTGATACTTCTGCACAGCCACTTGAACCTGATGATGAAGTTCTTTATTAAAATTATTTATTTTTTTCAGAAGAACAGTCTTTTCATTATTTATTATTTCCAGTTCACCACTTTTTTTTCCAATTTCATCAATTCTCTGCCGTAGTTTTTCAATAAGATAATTAAAAGAACTTAATGTAAAGCTTAACTCATCATCTTTTTTTACCTCAAAGCGTGCTGAAAAGTCCCCTACCAGAAAGTCTTTTAATATCTGATTAATCTTTTCCATTTTTTTATCAAATTTATATTTATCAATAAAATTCATGATCAACAGACCAAAAATAAACAGAGAACCCAGATAATAAATTATCCTATAATTTTGGAAAAAATCATCGCCATCATTAGGAATTTTATACCAGTATTTAAAAATAGCATCTTGTTTATCAGAAAATCGCACACTTTCTTTTAAAAGTATATAATCATCACCAGGAACAGTCCTTACTTTTCTGGAAGAATTTAAGAATACCTTTTTATCTGAAAATTCAAGTACTAAAACAGCACCTTTAAAGTTACTGAAAGAATTACTGTTTTCAAAACGAATAATGTCAAAATCAGTCTGTTTTAAATATTTGATAATTGAATCAAATTTATTTTTGTGAAAATGCTGAACAGAGGGCTTTTTGAAAATTATTTTTTTTTCAAAAAAAAGATTAAACTGTCTGATTAAAAAGAAAAATACAAGCAGCAGGAAAAAGTAACTCCAGTATTTTTTTAATGTTCTAAACACTTTAAGTTAACTTTTAAATTTCCCTTCCCGTATTGATGTTGCCAAAGCATTAGGCACTTCTGCTTCTGCTTCAATTATCTGGGCTTTCATTTCTTCACGAAGCGCTTTCATTTCTTCACTCCTGGCTACTGCTTCTGCTTTTTTCTCTTCAGCCTTCGCCTGAGCAACTTTTTTATTTGCTTCAGCTTCCTGGATCTGCAGAATTGAACCAATATTTTTTCCAATGTCTATGTCTGCAATATCAACCGATAAAATTTCAAATGCAGTTCCAGAATCAAGACCTTTGGCGATTATACCTTCAGAGATCATTTCAGGTTTTTCCTGAACAATATAGTGATTTTCAGATGAACCGATCGCGGTACAAATACCTTCTCCCACGCGGGCAATAATAGTTTCTTCACCAGCTCCACCAACAAGACGATCAATATTTGCTTTCACTGTAACTTTAGCTATCGCTTTCACCTGTATACCATTCATGGCTACAGCACTGATTGGAGGTGTAGTTATTGTTTTTGGAGCAACACACATTTTAACAGCTTCATGCACATTTCTTCCTGCAAGATCAATTGCGGCAGCTCTTTCAAAAGTAAGAGTAAGTCCAGCTTTGCGCGCACTAATCAAAGCAGTAATAACCTGATGTACATTCCCACCGCAAAGATGATGAGCTTCCAGATCATTAATGTCAATGTCAATGCCAGCCTTTTTTGACTGTATATATGGATCAACTATTGAAGAAGCGCTAACGCCTCTTAATTTCATACCAATAAGTGTCGAAATTCCCACAGGAGCATTGGATAGTTTTGCTGCAAACCATATTGTAACTGGAAAAAGATACAAAAACACTAAAAAGCCAACACCAGCTGCAACAGTAAGCATTCCAAAAATTATTTCAGGACCCATATTATTCCCCCATTATACATATTATTTTAATACTTTGAATATCTTATCATATTTGGTAAATCTTTGACAAATGAAAAGAAGATTAGACATTGAAAAAAAAAAAAGAAATTATCAATAAAGGTGAATTTGAATGAAAACCAGATTTTTTTTTATTATTTGTATTTTTCTGTTGTTTACTTTTTATTTTTTCTATTTTAAACCAGCCTTTTATGCAAGTGATGATTTATCTTATGCGACAGAATCCAAAAGCCTACTTTCAGGAACGTTTATATCTGATAGTACAATGTATAGCCACCGTCTCGGGTTAATACTCCCTCTTGCATTAGTAAATAAATTATTTGGTTTCAATCACAACATTTCAGTTTTGTTTATCACAATTATTGGATTTTTGCAGATTCTAATACTTTTTTTATTTCTCCAAAAGTATTTTAATATATCCATTGCAGCAATCTCATCATCACTTCTTGCAATTAATATATACTTTTGTCAGTTTTCACTGGCATTACTGCCTGATACAATTATCACCTTCCTATGTCTTTTGATACTAATTATTTTATTTTATTTCAATAGCAATGAGTTGATAAATTATCCGGTAACAATTGGATTTATATTTAGCAGTCTATTTTTCTGGGGCATACTGACAAAATTGATCATCCTATTGTTGGTCCCATTTTTAATATATCAATTTATCGTTATCAGACATAAAACTGGAGTAAAAAAATTTTATTCTTCCGTAGCATTCTTTTTCATTCTCTT
>DAOVTB010000059.1 GCA_030633305.1 Candidatus Muiribacteriota bacterium | reverse complement strand
GATCAGGAAATGCACTTTTAACTGCATCATATCTTGTAACAGATGTTCCTTGAGGTTCAATTGCTACGATCTGGCAGAATTCTTTTTTATGAAATTGATTATCAATTTTCTGAAATGAAATTGAAAACTCTGAATAAATGTCAAGGCGACGTTTAAAATCCGGATTACATCTTTCTGTCTGATGATAGTAAAAACGGTGGTTTTCAGGAATTTCATGATGGATCATAAAATCATATTTATTAGATTTCAGCATAGTTATCAGAACCTGAAGTTTATCAGAAGAGAGATGTTTTTTTCTTATAATCTCTTTTTTTTTCCAGTCCATGATTCCTGCCCCTGATGAAAAGATGACATAATCAACTGGAAAGGAATCTGGAAGAGCTTTTCTGAATGAATAGATTGATCGACCTGTTGCAATTACTCTGAGAATATTGAGTGATTTCAGTTTTTCGAGGGTCGATCTGTTTCTTGGGCTAAGTTCATGCTTGTTATTTAATAAAGTTCCGTCTAAATCCGAAATTACAACTTTCATATTCTTCATGCCTTTAGCGTATTTTTTTCTTATCTTAATATCGGACAGGCACAGGGGCCTGTCCCTACAATTTTATTTTAATTTGGACGAATTATTCTTTTTTTGCAGATACTTTTGCAAATGATCCCAGAAATTCTTCGATATTTATAATTCCTCTGTTTAAAAGCGGAATTGATTTTTTCAATTTTGTACGAAGAGTCGAAGAAACTGATTCACATTTTAAAAGCATAAATATAAGATCCAGAAGCTTTCTGATCAATTTAATAAGGTCACCTTCCTGAAAATTAGTAATTGCCAGGATTTCCTCGAATTTAGATTCACCATCTGCCCACTTTACAAATACCGGATAAATATACGCTTGCACTGGCTCTAATGAAGGATTAAGTCCATGATCACTTTCCTGATGATTCCATTTTTTTAAGATTTTATTGATCTTTTCAACAGCTTTTACAATTATCTTGTTTACTGGCCCATCATGCATAACATGATCGTTTTTTCTTTCCTCAAATACAATACATCCCAGGATTCCTATTATTTCCATCAAATCCATTTCACCAGTCACTAAGCCCTGCGAGATCACCTCTGAAATAACTATTTCATATCCATGAATTGATGATGCCAGGCTACCCTTGTATGTATGTCCATCTTCATCAAAAAACTTATTTGATCTTAAAATATCAAGTTTATTTTGAAAAAGACGGAAATAGAAATCTTTTGAAAATTCAGAAAGAAATTTACTCCTATCCCGTTTCTGCGCTAATTTATCCTTTGAATCCTTCTGACAACGCAAAAAATGTTTACACTTGTAACAACGATGTTTTCTCAATGCACGATTTTTCTTTTTTACATGTGACCATATCATTCTCTGTCGTTGATTTTTACCAATATGTCTAAATTTTTTCTTTATATCCTGGATCTGAGATTCAAATTTTTTATCTATCTCCATTACTTCCTGAATTTTCTGGCTTACATCATAACTCTTATGTAACTTATGACAATATTCAGGTTTGCCAGATTTAGTATTCTGAACCGATTTGAATTTTTCATTCAACTGGAACTGGGCAAAGGAATCTTTCAGAATCTGACAGATGATTTTCATTGGATAACGATGGTAAATATTCAAAACAGAATTATATGAAAGATTAAACTGCGAAACGACAGGCTCAACTTTATCTTCAACAGTGACTTTCAATATTTCATCAGGTGAATGATATCGAAAATCTACCATAATAAATACATAACCGTTTGAATCAATTCCACGACGACCACTACGACCTGCCATTTGGAAAAATTCTCTGCTTTTTAAAATCCTGAAAGTATGGCCATCATATTTATCAATAGTATCAAAAATCACTGATTTAGCAGGCATATTGATTCCAAGTGCAAAAGTCTCTGTGGTAAAAATAAATGCAATAAGCTTCATGGTAAATAATTCTTCGATAATAACCTTCAGCTGATATGATAATCCTGCATTATGTACTGCAACACCTCTTGAAACAAATGATCTCAGTTCGGTTGTAGATGCCAGTCCGTCAATTCCATATTCTGTAGCTTTTTCATTAAAAAAATCCAGAGCCTTCTTTCTATCGGCGTCACATTGATACAGATTGATTTCATTCTTTTTCAGATATTGAACAAATTCTGATGCATATCGTTTTGTTTTCTTCCTGCTGAAAATAAACATCATCGCAGGATATGATTCTGTTTTTATAATTTCTTCAAGGAGCTTGAGATATGGAAGTGGTTTTAAATATTTTCGTTCCTTAAACGGAATACCTGCAATCACACTGGAATCCGCAAGACCATATTTTTCAGTTACATAATAATATGTAAGCGGTACAGGCCTTGTTTTCTCAATAATCGTAAAAACCTGATCGTTCCTGATCGTCCCAATCCAGTATGCAAGCTCCTTAATGTTACTTATTGTAGCTGATAATGCAAGGATTTGAACTTCATCAGGAGTAAAAATGATGGCTTCTTCCCAAACAGTTCCGCGCTCTATATCTCCGAGAAAGTGGATCTCATCAAAAATCACATATTTGATATCTTTAACCAGATCTCCGTCATCAAAAAGGATATTCCTGTAAACTTCAGTAGTCATCAACAGCAGATTTGCATCTCTGTTCAAAGAAACATCTCCGGTAAGTATTCCGACTTGATTTCCAAAAACTGCTGAAAACTCTCTGAATTTCTGATTTGTTAAAGCTTTTATAGGTGAAGTGTAGACAACCTTTCCGCCGGAATTGCAGATTTTCTCAATAATATAATCCGCTATTAACGTCTTCCCAGAGCCTGTCGGGGCACTTACTATAATACTGCGATTTTTTTCCAGAAACTCGATTGCTTCACGCTGGAAACGATCAAGTTTCAATCCTCTATAATATTCCATAGTTGTTTCCTGTTTTTATATTGAACAGCCGCAAAGGATGTCCCTACATTATATCATTTTATTAACTTTATCAATTTGAATAGATTACCCGATCAAGTCGGGTAATGACAACAATAACAATACTTTTCCGATTTTTCCTTTCTTGTTTTATCTTGTTAATCCTGTCCAATCTTCTTTTTTCTTCGTGTCTTCGTGGTAAAGTCTTCTTATTTTTTTACTTGTTCTTCATTTAATCTGTTGTCTAAATCCTGCTCAAATATCCTGCTCACAATATTCATAAAAAGGATAATCAGGAATCCAAAGATTATACCAGCAATGAAGTGATCATAGACATAAGTATTATAAATTTCTATTACCCTGTACAGCAATGCAGCCACAACAGCAACAATAAAGCTTAATTTATCAAACTCAAGTTTAAGCATTTTTATAAGAAATGGTGACATAAGTATTCCCAGAAAAAAAACAAAAATTGCAATGAGCTTTTTAAATCTGGAATTCAACAGGAATAATGTAAGTTTTCCAGAGGAACCCTGTTGATTCAAACTTTGTTCTGCAGAAACTGTAAATCCTTCAAAAAATGAAAAATTAACCTTTATTGGTAAACGGGAATAGTTTTTTTCTTCCATCATGATACTTTTGTACCAGGAAATAATCTTTCTGGCCGCTTGAGGATCTTTCTGATCCTGAAAAGAATTAGAATTTCCTGAAGAATTAGTTCCAATCGATTCTACCTTTTCGTCTGAGTATTCATTAAAATCATCACTTGTAAAATCAATTATAGGTTTATTTTTAAGAGTGTAAATATTCCACCTGGTCTTGCTGATTGTTGCATCAATTGCAGGAGTATGCAATGACCTTAAATTCATCATATTTAACCAGCTGTCGACTTTCTGATTTTCAACAAAAATGGCGATATACAGATTGTAGGAAACCAAATTTTGACCCTGAACTCGAGATTTCTTCAATGGTATATATACCGATTTTTTCTTCTCTGTTCGATAGTATGGATTTATAGTCCCGTCACTAGTCCAGACACTCCATACTTTTGAGCCAGATTTAAGGTCAAGTTTAAGAAACTGTTTCGAATTATTCTGGATTTTAAGACGAATAGTTCTCATTTCACGACCCTTATCGAGAAGATATGATGTGATTTCCATACTGTTAATATTGATTGGTTCCATCTCAACAGTTTCAGTCTTCGCTATCTTAAATGGAATTTTCCTGTACCTGTCTTCAAAGTAATAATTCTTTACCAATCCATCCTGAACCATCGCCTTTAATTCCTTGGGAATCTCGCCATATCCCAGTTCCTTTACCCGAGAGACTTCTTCAGCCTCAAATTCTAGATCAGGAGCTGTTTCAATACCAATAAAAAATTCTCTTTTCAGTACATTTTTGCTGATTTTATCTACAATGTATGGCACTACATCTGACCACCGATTGTCTTTTGATATCTCATATAGTTTCTGAGATTGTATATCCAGTGTATATCTTCCCGATACCGGATTCTGAAAAGTTATCTTCACATCCCCATTAACTTCCTGATTCCAGTCATGGATGTGGCTACCATCCAGGCTGATTATCTTATACATAGGATCCTGAACACTGAGAATTAATTCATTAAGACCTTCATTTTCAATATTGAATTCGATTCTTGTATAAAGATCAATAAGATTTTCATTGATCATGACATTATTGAAATGTTTAACCTTTATCCGTTGTTTAAGTTTTTTGATCTTAACTTTAATATTTGGTTTTACTACTTTTTCAACAACTCTGGATTGTTTCCATTTGATCATTTCTTTTCCATGAGAATTATAAAGCGAACAATATGCTTGAAAACCTGATTTTTTCTTTTCTGGAAAATCAGACTTTTTCATTATAATACCATTCTCAAGTTCCGGAACCAGGCCTGTAAAATTAGTAAACTCCACTACAAGTAATTTTGAGAAAAAAGCATTTCCAAAAGTGAATAACTCATATTGACCATCACCATCAGACCATGGAACACTATCATAATATTTTATCTCAAAATTATGTTCCCCGGTATTTGATACAAGTATATAATAGTCATATTCATCATGGAAAATAGGGACTTTTTTACCATTTAACCTGACCGATTGATAACCAATAATCAAACTTCCAGGTAGGTATATCTTTGTATTTTCTTTAAAAATATATACATTACCATTTGTTACAACCCGTATTTTTACAATATCTTTCCTGTGCAAAGTAGTTTTTTCAAACCATGCTTCAGTCTTTATTCCTCCAACACAGTAAGGAAAAGTTTCAAAAAATTGGTTTATTTCATTTTCACTCGCTAAAACCTTGTTCATCAAAGATCTATACAAATCAAAATTTAGAAAAACCGTCTCGTCTGTAAAATTCTCATTAAGGAAATTATTCGCATTTTTGTACGGAATAAAGATTTCAAAGGAAACTGGTTTAGCTACTTTTCTTTTTATAATGTTCTTCTTTGGTATTCGAATTTTCTTGCGGATTTTGTAATTTGATACCTTAGTGTTATAGGTTTTAGATTTACTATACTTGGTATTTTTACTGTAACGGCCGCCAGAAAATAATAATCCAGGAAGTGCCATAAGTAATAGGAATATCGTCATTTTCTTATTTACATACGGAGCAAGGAAATTCCAGCAGTATTTCACAAGCACTGACATTATTGCAGCAAAAAAAGCATAGAAAACCATAATTTCTAGAATACCGATGTAAAAGATAAATATAAACAATCCAAGAAATGACATAAGAACGATCCCAAATCTGGTTGGCCGAGGTCGTTGTTTATGTTTATATACAAAATAAATGAAAATAAGTGTAAGTAAAAAAACAATAAAAGAAAGGAAATAATAGGACTTGTTATCCATATATTTCACAACTATATTTTCAGATTTATTCTTTAAATTGAAGAGTGAATAAAAAATATTTTTCTTACCCTTCGTAACAACCTTTGTTCCTATTGAAAGACTTCCCTTTTTAGTTCTGCTTTTTCTTTGCGCCTGCGGTTGTGTAAAACCCTGTCCAATTTCTTTCTGCTGTACAATATTACGTTTTCCCTTAAACTTCTTTAAAGGCATATTCATTTGCTGTTTCGATTCTTGTGGATAATACTTATCCATAGACTTTGAAACATTATAATTACGAACGGTAGCACCCGTTTTAAGATTTTCAATCGTTCCATGAACCTTACACTCAACATAAAGAGCATAATTATCTATTGAACCCTTTCTATAAACACGATAATCACATTTGTTAGTAACTGGACACTTTGGCCAGCGCTGAACATATCCTCCTCTTAAAAGCGGGTAATGATTAACATTGTTCCCACTTCCCGGAACAACCGTAGTCTGCCAGGAATTTTTCGGTGGATTATCCATATCGTACATTTCCAAAGCATTTTCAAGCATTTTAATATTTGCCACACAGGCTTTACTCCTGGCTTTTTTTCTGGAACTATTAAAATTCGGAACTGAAATCGCTGCAAGTATTCCCATTACTATAATAAGGACTATTATCGGAAGGCAGGAAATCCCATTATTTTTAGCCTTTTTTAAAGTTTCTTCCAATGGAGGAATTTCTATTTCCCGCTCTTTCCGTGTCTTTATAACCCTGTAAATAATGACAAATATAAAATACATAATGAACAGCCATACATACCAGATTTCTCCAAATTCTCCAAGAAAGTATGTTCTTATGGTAAGTGGGATGGCAAGAAATGAAGACTTTTTATAAGTACTCTCATTCTGCTGTAATTGTGAATCATCCCAACCATAAAGATGATACTTTTGAGGAAGGTAAATGCAGTAATTTTTTTTCAATATATCCATGTTTAATGTCGGATATTGTATCTGCATCTTTCCAATGCGTGATAAAGTAGACGTATTGTAAAAATAAGCAAGCTCTACCTTATATCTTGATTTTTTCCAGTCTTTGTTTGGATAATTGATTATATATTCTCCAGGATCAGCAGTTTTTGATGGATTTATGCGTCTCCCATTTACGATGCAACTGTCAATTTTTGTACCTGGATTAGAAAATTTTATTTTCAGTGGTTCGCCTGTATTTGTGTGAATATGATATTGAACAGTTGTAAAAAACTCCCCTTTTTTCGAAACAACTGTTTTATACCAGAGATCATTTACAACCGAATTTTTAGTAGTTTCCACATTAAAAACTTTTTTAATTTTCACTTTCAAAGAATATGGATGAGAATTATATTTATAGGATGCAATCATTGGTAGCGAAGAAATCGCATTAACTTTGTAGGGTAATTCCTTGTCATCGATTTCAAAAAGTTTGTCTACACTCTGAACATTAAACTCCTGATTGATAAGAGAAATAAAAGCGAGATTCCCCTGATCAGTAATAACATTTAATGGTTTAATATCTTTAATTTCCAATAGTTCAAGATTCTCTGGAAGCTTCCTTGAAAGTTTTATAAACAAATAATCCATTTTGATCTGATTTTTATACTGAATATTTAATATCTGTTTACCGGATTTTTCTTCAATAAACTTTTCAAATCTTTTCTGACTTTTTACAGATATGATATCTACATTACCAGGAATCTCAATTGCAAATCTATTCATTCCCTTTTCTTCCCAGAGCTTTACAAATGTATATTCATTCATCCTGTCTGAATGAAGCACAAAAAGTCGGAATAATTTCGAATGGATCCTTAATTTTCTTGGCTTTTTAACAACTTTTTTCTTTTCAGCTTTCTTTTCTTTTTTTTCTGTCTCTTCAAGATTTTTAAAATAAGGCTCATCTTCAAGATAATCTACCCATTTTGCAGTTAAAATCGATGATCCCTTAAGATGAAATTTGTATGTATAATCATTTACTTTATTTAAAATACTATTATCAATATTTAAAGTAGTTGCTTTTTCCAGACTCAAAGTACCTGAAATTATAGGCGCAATTGGAAATCCAAGTTGAAATTTTCTATTTTTCACATATACTTTTTCTTCAGAAGTAGGAATTCCTCCAAAAAGTTCTATCTGGTAAACACCCTTTTTTTCAATTACAATTTCAGCAAAGTCATTATTATATAATAATTTTTCATCTTCCTTTTCATTTACCTTAACGTATATGGGACAGAAATTTTTCTCTACAAGGGGAATACGCTGCCAATCCTTGAATGTATGTATATAATATTTGGCATTTATGAAAACGATGTCTTTATGGGCGTTACAGTTCAGCTTTATTTTGCTGATAGTATATGTTGGCTTTTCTTCTTCTTTTTTTGATTTATTGTAAGCTTTCTTATAAAGCTCATAAAATTCTTTCAGTTTAATTCCAATATACTTGTTTCCTGAATTATTTAAGAGTTTTCCTATTTCATCAAAAGGAATAAATTTATACAAAAGTTCTTTTTGTTTAACTTCAGGTTCAGCACTCAAAATTCCAGTAACCAGAAAAGAGAATAGACATATTACCAATAAAATGCTTAAGACTTTTTTCATTATTAACCCCATTTTATAATATTAATTATTACTAACAATGATATTTGAATTCTTATTGCAAGTCAAATGACAATCTCTCGCGGAAGATGCCGACTAATGCGTGTAACAACTTCGTAATTAATCGTTTCAGTCCAGCTGGCAATATCCTCAGCAGAAATGACTTCACCTTTTTGCTTACCTAGTAATACTACTTCATCCCCAACATGAGCATCAGAAATATCTGATACGTCGACCATCATAAGATTCATGCACACTCTGCCTCTTACAGGGGCTCGTTCACCTCTGATCAGAACATAACCACGTCCAGATGCCAGCCTGTCATAGCCATCAGAATATCCTGTTGGAATAACAGCGATTTTTGATTCCCGGGTTGTTCGATAAGTACAGCCATAACCGATATATTCCCCCTTGGAGATTTCCTTTATCTGGGCCACAATTGATTTCCAACATATAATTGGGGTTAATGCTTTATCGATTTTTTCTCTACCATGTCTAAGAATACATGAAAGGTAAGTTTCTTTTGAAGGCCAGAGACCATATAAACTTATTCCAAGACGCACCATTGAAAAGCCAGAATCCGGAAAAAGAAGTATAGCAGCTGAACAAGCACAATGTTTAATTGGAATATTTCCATGATATTTTTCTATAATCATGATCATTTCATTAAAATTCCCAAGTTGCTTCATAGCATAGGTATGATCAGTTGTATCCTCAATATTGGCAAAATGCGTAAATACCCCTTCAATAATAATGGATTCATCAGTAGGCATCATATGTACAATTTCCTGAACCTGAGCTTTTGAAAAACCAAATCTGTTTGTTCCTGTTTCAAGCTTTAAATGAATATGGACCAGATTTTCAGTTGTACATTTTCCCTGAGCAAGAGCAACTGCACGTAAAGTCTCGATATTATAAACAGTTATTCTTATATCATTTTCAATTGCAGTTATCAGCTTTTCAGGCGGAATATAGCCAAGCACAAGAATCGGTTCAGTTATTTTCATTTCGCGAAGTATCAATGCTTCCTCAAGAGAAAATACACAATAATATTCTACTCCATATCTAATAGCCATTTCAGCAATTTCTCTGATTCCATGACCATATGCGTTGGATTTTATAACAATGGAAATAACAACATCATCGGAAATGATCTCATTGAAAAAATCCAGATTTGAAGAAAAAGACTTTGAACTTAACTCAACTCTATTATAATTATTTGCCATTTTTTTCCATTCCTGTTTGTATAATGATTATTACATATCATTGATGTCTAAGTCAATAACTGGCGTAGGCTCCAACAATTCAGGCTGTGTCACAATTAAAAAAATACAAAATTTCACCACGAAGAACACGAAGGAAAAATTCAATTAAAACGGAAACTAATTAATGTTAAATACCAATATAGATGGGGTCACATGGAACTTTTGTGAACTTAAAATCCAAGTTCATGAAAGTTGCTTTGACCCCTGCGCCAGATAAGTTGTCTCTACCAAATATTGTATAGAAGTGCTGTTTTTTAATTCATTCCTATTATCGGTGTCTAATCAGTGTTTATCTGTGGCTTCATTTTTAGTTTATTATTTTACCTTGACACGGACCCCCTAATTATTATTTAATCAATAAAATTTTGCCAATTAAATTGGTAGGAAATTACAAAAAAAAAATAAGGGAGAATTAAAAATGGATCATGGACCAGCAGTACAATGTGGGAAAGATAATGCTTCAGAGTATAAATCAAAATTAGGACTTATATTTTTTGTCATCTATCTTGCAATTTATACAGGTTTCGTTGTTATCAACACAATGAAGCCTAAACTTATGGAGATCAAGATGTTTCTCGGTCTTAACCTGGCAGTTGTATATGGATTTGGATTGATAATCCTTGCAATCGTACTAGGATTGTTCTACAACGCTTTATGTTCAAGTGCTGAAAAACGGATGAACAAAGAAGAAGATGGGGTAAAAGAATGATATATGTAGCCTCGCCTTTTGCCGTTATATTATTTATTGTATTTGTTATTGCAGTACTCGGAATTTCAAAGTTTTTTGCTAAGCAAACTACTGACGCCAAAGGTTACTTTGCAGCTGGCGGAACTATACATTGGGGTGTAAACGGAATTGCATTTGCAGGAGATTACCTGTCAGCAGCTTCTTTCCTTGGAATTTGTGGAATGATCGCTACTGTCGGATATGATGGATTTCTTTATTCGATAGGTTATCTTGCAGGATGGGTCGTAGCACTTTTTGTTGTTGCTGAACCTCTTAAAAGAATGGGAAAATACACTTTTGCGGATGCTTTGGATTCCAAGTTTAATTCAAAAGGAATTCAGCTCATGGCTGCTATCAGTACACTTGTTGTTTCAATGTGTTACTTGATACCACAGATGGTTGGTGCTGGTGCGCTTGTAACTCCACTTCTTGGCCTTCCTCATTACGTTGGTGTAATCATTGTTGGAAGTATCGTGATGTTTATTGTCGCAACAGCTGGAATGGCTTCAACAACTTATGTTCAATTCATTAAAGGTGGATTATTGATTGTTTTTTCCACAATTCTTGTTTTCATGCTTTTAAATAAGGGTATTGATGTAACTCCTTCAAAAAATTATCATAAATTTATTTCTATTGAAGCGACTGTAAAAGATAAAGCTGTAGTTTCAATAAATGATAAGTCATATAAAATTTCTGTTCAAAAATCAATATCTGGTATTGAACTTGTAAAACTTGAAAAAGATGGGATCTTCACATGGTGGAAAGTTCAGAAAGAAAAAGATAAATCAGTTTTAACTGAAGCACTTTCTACAACAGTTAATCCTGAGGGTAAAAAACTTTACAATGGAGCCAAGCAGGATGCTAAGAAATTTTATTCTGTAGGACATATGACATCTATAAATAAAAACGGCAAATCTGTTCAGAAAACAGGTAAAGTCGGGCCATTTGAATTTATCTCCATAATCGAAAACAGTGTTGTTACACTTTTTAAGAAAGTAAAATTCAAGGATGGTAAAAATTCAATAACCGTATGGTATCAAAAACCAACATCTGGAAAAACAGTCATGAGACCTGGATTAAAATTCAAGGTTGATGCAGGTTCCACTTTCATGTCAAAACTTAATTTTGTATCACTCATGCTCGCACTTTTCTTTGGAACATCTGCACTTCCACATGTTTTGATACGTTACTATACAGTACCAAGCCCAAGTGATGCTAGAAAATCTACTATCGTAGCAATTGCTGCAATAGGTTTTTTCTATATCCTCACATTATTCATGGGACTTGGCGCAATGACTTCAGGAGTTCTTGATGTAGAAAGCAGTAATATGGCAGCACCACTTCTTGCAAAATATTTTGGAACGGCCCTTTTCGCAATCATATCAGCAATTGCTTTTGCAACAGTACTAGGAACTGTTAGTGGACTTATTGTAGCCGCTTCAGGTGCCGTAGTACATGATATTATGGTTAACTACATGAGTATTAAACTTTCTGATAAAGGAATGGTTCGCGCTGGTAAAATCGCAGCAATCGTTGTTGGCGTAGTCGCAATCATTCTGGGAATAATGTTCAAAGGAATGAATGTATCATTTCTTGTGGGATGGGCATTTGCAGTTGCAGCAGCAGCAAATTTCCCTGCAATTTTCATGCTTCTTTTCTGGAAAAAAACTACTGCTGCTGGAATTACAACATCAATTTTTGTTGGTATGACATCTGCACTGGCGATTATTCTTATTTCACCAAGCATGATTGAAAGATATGGATATGCAGCAACGAGCGCCCCACTCGGGTTGAATAACCCTGGAATCATTTCCATACCACTAAGTTTTATTACTTTAGTGCTTGTGTCTCTCATGACTCAGCCTAAAGCTGTAGAAGTAAAACAGTAAATTTAAAAGTATAAATCTAAAGGGCCACACGGATTTTCCGTGTGACCTTTTTTATTTGTTTTACATAATGGAAGAAATGCATTACAATCCCTGTAATCAAAATAAACATTAAGGAGTTTTAAAATGGCAGAAGCAAAAGGATTAAAAAAACCAGTAAAATTGAAAAAAGATTTGGCGAAATTACTTGGAGAGAAAGAACTTCCAAGAACAGAGATCACAAAAAAATTGTGGGACTACATCAAAGCAAACAAACTTCAGACAAGAACTGAAAATGGAAAACCTATTAATGCAGGTAAGTTTATTGTAGCGGATGCAAAATTGCTCACAATATTTAAAAACACAAATTCTACAAGTAAATCAGGAAAATTAACAAATCTGACTAAACTTAAAGTAGGACAGACTATTGATATGATGCAGATGGCTGCTGTAGTCGGTGCAAACATAGAATAATTTCAATAAATTGGGTCTGCAATTTTATTATTGTGGACCCAATTCTTATTTATTCAGTAATAACTTCTTAAAAAACAATCCAACATGAAATCCATCCATAAGGGCATGGTGAGCTTGAATTGATACAGGCATCATTTTTTTATCGCCTTCAGTTGTGAATTTCCCCCAGCATATGCGCGGAACGGAATCAACAGGATTCATATGGATCGGATGAACCAGAGAAGTAAATGAAACCCATGGTATGCATGAAATATATAACTGATCATCCCTACCGGGTTCATCTTCAATACAAATATTCCCCTTTAAACTTTCAATTTTTTCATCGATTTCTGTCAGAAATTCCTGAAGATCGGATTTATAATCAACAGAACAGAAACTAAATGCATCATCTTCCAGCATAACCGTAAATGATGGATGCACGATTTCATGTTCTACAACAACATTATCATCCCTGATACGTTGCCGGAATTCCTTTATTCCATTAGCCGTCCTGGTAACTTGATGTAAAAACGCTCTGAAAAAAGGCACTCCCATTTCTTTTGTATCCAAATAGAATTTAGTTACATCTACAGGGACTGTAATATTAAAATGAGGATAATCCAGGCGATTATAAAATTCGAAATGTTTTTTTCTGGGTGATTTTTCAATATCTATAATTTTCATATCCGCTCTCCTGGTAAAATTATATCATATGTATTCAAGTTTACATTGACATTTGGTATTATTAGGAAATAGTATAGAGTAATTTATTTGAACATTACTAAATATTCATAGAGGAGAAAAAACATGGTTGATAAGGGTAAAAAAGACAAGGGTAAAAAAGAAGTAAAGAAAAAAGCAGCTTTAACACCTAAAGAAAAACGGAAACAGAAGAAAGAAAAAAAAGCGGAAAAATAAGCTTACTTCAACACTTCATTATTGTATATTCCTATTTTTTTAATTTGACATGTGTATTTTATTCATTTAAAATATATATAATGAATTATTGATTTCGTTATATTGTATTTCTAAAAAGATGAATAAAATTTGGGGAGTAATTTCATGCAATTTACTGTTACATATGATTCAGAAACTGAATGTATTTTAGTCTCTATAGAAGGTGAATTACGCCTATCTTTATTCGATCTTATGGCAAAACAAGTGGCCGACTACATGGCGAAACATCCGGATTGCAAATTTATTTTAAACGATTTAACAAATGCAATCCCTACAAAATCTAATATTGAAACTTATTATATGCCAAAACGGGCTTTAAAAGCAGGAGTAGATCGTTCTATGAAACGTGCTCTTGTTGTAAATGGGGACTTATCAAATTTCAAATTTCTTGAAACTGTATTTGTCAATCAGGGAAACATAGTAAAATTATTTAATAATATTAAAGACGCCAAAGAATGGCTGTTTGCATCGAAGGAATTTTAGTGACATAATTCCTTTTCATAAATAAAATTTGAAGCAATACAAATCGAGGTAGTAAATTGAGATCATCAGTAACGATAGTTGTCTTTTTTGTAGTCCTTTTAACCTGTATTAATTTTCTCTACCCGTTATCATGTCCACACTGTCTTTCAATAATTGATGATAAACATGTAAAATGTCCAGAGTGTAAAAAGTGGATAAATAAAGAAATTCGGTATGTTCAAAAATCAATAGCAAAGAAAATCGATTTTATTGTAACTACTTCAACTTCAAAATTTGATAAGGTAATATTTAAAATGACTTTGAACAATAAAGATATCAGTAAAAAACTCAATTTATTAGATGTCACAAAAGTAAAACTCGGATTTGGAAGAAGTTTGTACGAGTATCATTACAGAACAGAAAAGCCTTACAAATTCAAAGAAGGTACAAAAATCATTATAAATGGAAAAGTTATTTATAAAAATAGATATAGAAAATTTCATATTGAAAGATATTTTGCAGACATGAAGAATAAAAGATCCTATTATGATCTTAGAAAAAATAAAAAACCATATACTATTAAATCAAAGATCGTAGGCTGGGAAATCAAACCTTATAAAGATATTCAAATATTTGCAGATAATTATAATGATAAGCACAAATATGAATACAAAAAAGATGAATTCGCGGAATAAAAAATCAATAATAGATTCCACCAGCAGATCTTCCTGCAAGCCATCCAGTTGAAAAAGCAGCTTGAAGATTATATCCACCTGTATTTGCATCAATATCTAGTATTTCGCCTGCAAAATAAAGATCTTTTACTATTTTTGACTCCATCGTTCTTGGATCAATCTGTTTTGTAGAAACACCACCAGCAGTAATTATCGCTTCATCAAACGACCCATAGCCGCTGATTTCAAAACGAAAATCCTTCAGCCATTTTAAAAGACAATTTATTTTAACTGAATTTAAACTGCTTACGTCCAGTTCAGAAGACAACCCTGTATAAGCAAGACAGGTTCCAATCAAGTTTGACGGCATCAGCTTCCTTAAAATTTTATCAATTTTTTCATCACTGAATTGCGTACATTCCCGTTCAAGTCTTCTAAGCAGTTTTTCTTCTTTCAAAGCTGGTTTTAAATCAATAGAAATAAAAATTTTCTTTTTCAAATCAAGTGAATCTACGATAAATCTACTCATTTTAAGTATTACAGGTCCAGAAATTCGATCATCTATAAATGATGCTTCCCCAAATTCTTCCCTGACTGAATTTCCATCCATCCATACTTGAACTTTTACATTTTTCAGGATAAGACCATTTAGCTTCTTTAACACATTATCTTTATATTTCAAGGGTACAAGCGAGGGTCGAACTGGAATAATTTCATGGCCGGCATTTTTTGCCAGTCTATAGCCATCTCCAGTAGAACCCGTTCTTGGATATGAGGCCCCCCCGCAACAGATAATAACAGAATCGGCTGGATAGGTTACTTTTTCATTCTTTCCTTTTCCTCCAGATCTGATACCTGTAACACCAATTATTCTGCCTTCTTTAATTTCCAGTGATTCTACTTTAACGTTTTTTATAATTTTAACATCATTATTCCTGTTATATTCCACGAGCGCATCGACTACATCCTGCGCTTTATCACTTTCAGGAAAAACTCTTCCGCCTCTTTCAGTTTTACAGGTAACTCCAATTTCATCAAAAAATTCTATAAGATCCTGATTAAAAAAACGATGAAACGCTGAAAAAAGGAACCGTCCATCTGACTTAAACTGCTCTATAAAAGCCTTTACTGAAGCATTATTTGTAAGATTACACCTTCCTTTTCCAGTTATTCTCAATTTTCTCCCAGGAAATTTCATCTTCTCCAGAATTATGACTTTGCTGGATTCACCACAAGCCTGACCTGCAGCCATAAGACCAGCGGCTCCGGCACCAACGACTATTATATTATTCAATTTTTTACCTCGATTACTGAGACGTTAAATCCCTCAAATCTAATGATACGATCACTTCAACCGGATATAATAACACATATCTTTTGGAGTATGCTTTCCCATATCCGGAATCTGAAAAGTGGTCTTTCCATCTCCCCCAAAACGAGTCCCAATTGTCTTGTAAAGTTCAGGATAATCTTTGACGAGGAGCTTCTGTCCATCACATGGAGTCCAATAATTATCTGGGTAAAAACCACCCCAACCTGTAAAAAGAAGCATCCGCCCGATTCCTCTGTCACTAAACCCATCAGACCGGGAAGGATAAGTTCCAGTAGTACATATTGAGTAGCTACAATTTTTCGGTGTCTCCTTCTCCAGATTTGGCAACCCAACAGTGACATGTCCGTCACCACCAAATTTGGTACCCAGTAGGGAATAAAGAGCTGCGTTCTGATTGATACTTAGTAAACCTCCATAATAGGACCGACTAGAACAGTTCTTAAATTGATCCGAAAAAAACGCGCCTGCGGTCAACAGGATTGCCCCCATAGTCCGGCCTATGCTACCCCCGGAAAGAGTATGGTATCCGCCCATGGAAGGGTAGGAGGAAAAAGAACGGCCTTTTTCACATATTATGTATCTAAGATGTTTATGATGTACTTTCTTTCTCAAATTGGGCAGAAGGAAAGTAGAATGACCATCTCCACCGAAATTTTTTCCGATCAACTTGAACAGTTCTTTGTGCTTGTGGATATTTCGTTCTTGCCCACGGCACACACGCCAGCCAGTAGGGATTTTACGACCCGGCCAGAGCATAATTTCCCCTGTAAAGCAATTCAAAAAATCGGTTTTTGCAGTTAAAGCTGTCGCAAAAAACAGACTGAACAATAGAACCAGACACGCTGAAACATGAACTCTGTAATAATTTTTTTTCATAAATGACTCCTTTTTTTATAGACACTCTACTCAACAACAACTAGATTATTCAATTTTCTACCTCGATTATTAAATTATGACAGATAAGCCCCAAACATGAGTTCTACTTCCTCAAGCATATTTTCACTTAATGAAAATGGAATGTAATCGGCAAAAGTATCTAATATGACTACAGCGTTAAGACTAGCATCCTCTGCCTGAATTTCGCTAAGTCTATTACAGAAACATTTGTTGACATTTTTAATATCTTCATAGAATTTTACTAATTCATTCATATCCCAGTCAGGAGATCCACCTCGTTTATAGACAAAATATTGGCCCAATAAATACATGGATAAAACTCTGTAGTTTGTCTCATCAAGACTAGCAAACGGAAGATGATGTCTTACCATTGGTTTTAATTTCTGCATAATCGGACAGCCACTTGTCACCATATAAATTCCAATTATTGAACTAAGACTCTCCTGAATAGTTGATCTCTTTTTAAATTGTCTACCATCAGTTGTAATTGTTACATTCACTTTTTCATAAGAAAAATATTTCTTGAATTCACCTATTAATTCACTCATATTCAAAGCAATTGGACAATATTTCGTTTTTTCAGAATCAAAAGGACATTTGCTGCATTTATAATTATCTAACTTTGTCCATTCAGGTTTATTCAAATTTTCTTTAGAAACAATATTCAATGTTTTACTATCAAGTTCTATAGAAAATTGCTTACTTTCTCCATCATCTAATTCAAAAAAATATTTAAAACTGATTGTTTCTTGATTATCCAATACTTTCTCCCTCTTTTTAAACGGGTAAATGTTCCCGAAGTTTTGTTCTTGCAATCCTGAAACCAAAATAATACATATTATGCTCAGGTTCACTTCCTCGACGAAATGAGACTCGAACCCTTCTCGGATAGCATCCCCATCTTCCACCACGCAAAACCTTGTTTGTTCCATTCAATGCACCTGTGGGATTATTTAACGGAGATTTTTTGTAATAATCTGTTTTATACCAATCCCAGCACCATTCCCAAACATTTCCACTCATATCATATAAACCCAATTCATTTGGCTTTTTTTGTCCAACTGGATGGGTTTTTCCATCTGAATTCGTCATAATCCATGCAACTTCATCGGCATTATTGCTACCGCTGTATTTGTAATTATTTGATTCTCGACCGCCTTTTGACGCATGTTCCCATTCAGCTTCTGTCGGAAGTCGATAACCATCAAGTTCGAAATTACAATGTACTGATTTACCTGAAATAACATAACATTCCGGAAAACCTTCCCGATTGCTCAGCCAGTTACAATATTCTATGGCATCAAACCAGGAAATATGGGTTACAGGTCTATCGCCTCTGCCCCAACCAGAATCTTCTGTAAGAGGACGACCTGTATCTGCACTGAACACATCATATTCATCCATTGTAATCACATTTTTTGAAATGTAAAACGAATTCAGCTTCACCGTATGTACCGGTTTTTCAACAGGTTGACCATCTCCTGTAGTATCTCCCATTTCAAAAGACATTCCACTGACAGTAACCATTTTCTTTCCATAACCTATATCACTGATTTTAGACCAGAATTCGGTTGGAATCTCCCAGATACAGATATTTCCATCACGACTACATGCAGCAAGGTATTTCCCATCCGGTGAAAAAGCAACTGTAAAAACTGCGTCATCAAATTCTTTTAAACAAACAAGTTCTTCACCAGAATAAAGATCACATATTCTCACAGTCTTATCCATTCCAGCACTGACAATTGCCATTCCACACGGTGAAAAAGCAACATGACTGACTCCTGATTCATGATTCCTGAATTCTTTGATTGTATCTGCCGTCTCATAATTCCATACAATTACTGAGCCGTCTACTGAACTTCCAGCAAGCAATTTACCATCTCTTGAAAAATCAATTGAAGTAACAGTATCACTATGCTTATAAAATGATCGGCAGACTTCCCAACGGGAACAATCCCATACCCATATTGAATAATCTTCACCCTGACTGATTATCTCAGATCCATCTGGTGAAAAACATACCAGCCAGGATTTATCAACAGGCACCTTCAAAGATTTAAGATGAGCAAATTTCTCGGTATTCCAAATCCTGATATGCTGATCCTGACTGATGCTTGCAAGTCGCTTTGAATCTGGTGAAAACGCAACACGCCAGACATAAGTTCCGTTTGCAAAAAACATTCCCTTCAAATTATGAATCATCTCACCTGTTTTTGGATTCCAGAGCCGAACAGAAAAATCGTCACTACCACTTGCCAGATATTTTCCATCCGGTGAAAAAGCAATACCTTTTCCGGGATAATCTCCACGTTCGATAATATTGATATTTTCTCCACTTGCACAATCCCAAATTCTGATAGTATTGTCATCACTACAACTTGCCAGTTTTTTTGAATCAGGTGAAAAAGCAATAAAATGAACGTGATCAGTGTGATCTGCTATTTTTCTTACTTTGAATTCCATTAGCAATTCCTTACAATTCATTATCACTACTAATAATATCTATTTTCTTAAAATTTATCAAGACTATACAAATAGAAAAAATGTCTCACACAAAGGCACAAAGTCACAAAGAAAAATATCACTTTACAGGATAAAGAAAATTAATTGCAAAATATAATTTACTTTTTGACTAGAATTTTTCTAGTCATAGAGTCCGATTTTTTACCCTTATCAGTACATGTAACCTTTACAACATACATTCCAGGTTTTTTAAATATTTTAAGGGTTTTACCAGTTTTTTCCGTAGATGGAAAATTATATGTTTTAATCAGGCGAGTCGAATCCTGTTTGTATCTCGAACAACTTAATTTGTATTTAAGTTTACTGTCTTCCTTATCTGTTCCTTGCCATTTAACTTTTACCGATTGACGTGGTTTTATAGTAATCTGTTTATTTTTTCCATTAAGTTTCAGCCATTTCATTTTCGGTTTAGTGTTTTTTCTTTTTGAGGCTGTTCCTTTTGACATACCGGCTTTTGCAGCCCCACTACTAGCCATACCGGGTTTAGAAACATTACTTTTTTTGACAATTATTTTTCCAGTAACAGAATCAGTTTTACCTTTACTATCTTTACATGTGACTTTTACCTTGTAGGTTTTAGGATTTTTAAAGGTTATAGTTTTTTTCTTCGAACTCGTCCAGGGACCTTTATAAATGCCGTTGACATCTAATTGGTATTTAATCTGACTGTCTTCTTTATCTTTACCATACCATTCGATTTTAACTTTATCATTAGAAGATATTTGTATATCTTTACTACTTCCATTAAGTTTAAGCCATTCCATTTTTGGTTTGGTATTGGAATCTAAAACTATAATTTTCCTTGTTATAGAATCATTTTCACCTTTGGGATCCATACAAGTAACTTTTATAATATATGCACCACTTTCTTTAAACACATTTAGCGTTTTACTTGTAGAAAATGTTGGGGTAAAGGCTTTATTTTGATATAAATGTATTAAATCCAGTTTATATCTGGAATAACTTAATTTGTATTTAAGCTTATCTTCTTCTTTATCCGTCCCGAGCCACTT
>DAOVTB010000030.1 GCA_030633305.1 Candidatus Muiribacteriota bacterium | reverse complement strand
GGCAACTTTTACGACGAAAGACTCTTCGTATCCCTGAATTTGGATGTATAAATCTCCATGCTTCATTACTTCCAGAGTACAGAGGAGCTGCACCTATTCAGAGATCACTTGTCGATGGGAAAAAGTTCACTGGAGTTACAACAATCAAGATGAATCTAAAAATGGATGCCGGGAAAATACTTTTGAGAAAAAAAGTAAATATCACAGAAGATGAGACTACTGTAACCTTATATGAAAAACTGAAGAATCCTGGTGGTGAAATACTTCTAGAAACAGTAGAACGTGTTTTATCCAGAAGTGTTGAATTCGTTAAACAGGATGAAAGTCTGGCAACATCTTGTTCGAAGATTGAAAAAGAAGAAGGGATAATAGATTTTGATAAAATGGACGCACAGACAATTTTTAATTTGTGGCGGGGATTGATCCTTTGGCCTGAAGTGTCGTTTGAATTTAGAAAAAAGAAAATCAAGATCAAGGAACTTACATTTGTTAATGAAATTCATGAATCGGTCTCTGCTGGAACAATAATTGAAATCAAGGATGAAGGAATTGTAATTAAATGCAATAGTGGATGCTTGAATCTTAAAAAGGTTCAATTACCTGGAAAACGTTCGGTACCTGGAAAGGATTTCTTTAATGGTATGAGGTTACAGATAGGGTCTAGTTTATTGAAAACAGAATTGGGATAAAATCAGATGAAATATTCAAAACAATTTATGATGCGTGATAAGATGCTTGACATCCTTGAAGATGTATTAAATGATGGAAAGTATATTCATCATATTTTATCAAAGGCTGCCTTAACACCAATTGAACATAGATCGGTTGTAGGTGTTATTGAAAAAAAAATTGTTCTTGATGAAATTTTAGATAGTTTTCTTAAAAAAAAACCTGAAAAACGATTATATTGTCACCTGTTACTTTCAGTTTATATGACAATTTTCCTGAACAGGTCTTCAAATACAACAATTGATATTTCGACTGAGTATGCTAGAAAAAGGTTTTCCAGGCCAACTTCAAAACTGACCTATGCGCTTTTGAAAAACTCTGAAAAAATATTTACAAAAATTATGGATAATATTGACTCTTCAGATAAATTGAGAAAACTATATATAGAGTTTTCTCTTCCTTATGAACTGGGACGTATGTTTTTAAATAATTATTCCATGGAAGAAATAAGGAAATTTTTGGAGTCGGAAAAAGTTACATGGTATAGGGTTGTTCAAAAGAAAAGAGAAGAAGTTGAAATAATCCTTTCTGAAAAAAATATTGATCATACATGGAGCAAAGAAGTTACTGAAGCATTTTCCAGTGATCATGGAACAAGTGAAATACTGGCACTTTTTTCTAAAGATGAAATAATAATACAGGACCTTGCATCACAAATCTTGGTTGATAAGATAATTCAATCATGCAATTTCAGTCAGTCAAAGCCTAAAACTTTATTTGATGGTTGTTGCGCTCCAGGCGGCAAGGCAATTGGGTTGATTCCATATTTTGACAGTATTACGTTAAATGAACTTGCTATAGTAAGATTCAAAAAATTAAAAAAAAGGATGAATAGAGTATTCCCTGAAAATAAAATTAATTTTACATGTATTGATCTTGCAGTGGATACTCCTGATGAAAAGTATGATGTGATCCTTTTGGATGTTCCGTGTAGTGGGCTGTGGACACTTAATAGAAAACCTGATATTCGGTTGAATTTTGATAAAAAAAAGATATCCATACTTCAGGAGACTCAAAAAAAAATACTGACAAATGCTTTAAATTTTGCTGACAATAATAGTATAATAATATATTCCACCTGCACATTTAATCAGGGGGAGAATGAGGATATCGTAGAAGAATTTATTAATCTGCACCGGAACGTAAAGTTAATCGGGAAGGGTTTGATAAATCCTGAGGGTTCAAGTGGGATTTTTTATTCCATGATGCAGCTTTCAGGCTGATATTAAAGGAGAGAAATAAAATCAAAAAGAGACATTTTTTTAACTATTATCCGACAGAATTAAAACTGATTCTTGAAGACTTTAAGCCATATCTCTGTGAACAGGTCATAGACTGGGTATACCAGAAACATACAACTTCTATAGAGTTGATGACAAATATTTCAAAAATGGATCGTTCAAAACTCAGGGATATTTTTACTTTTAACAGCCTTAATATTGATGAAGTCCATGTTGGTAAGGATAAAACTGAAAAATATCTGTTTAAACTTTCTGATGGGAATTATATTGAATCTGTTGTAATGAACTATGAAAACAGGATATCTGCATGTCTTTCCACGCAGGTTGGCTGCAAGTTTGCTTGCAGGTTCTGTGCATCTGGCAAAGGAGGTTTTGTCAGGCATCTTACCGTAGGTGAGATTGTTGAACAGCTTTATCATATTGTGTGCAGAAGTAAAAGAAAAGTGAAAAACATTGTTTTTATGGGAATAGGTGAACCTCTTGATAATTATGACAATCTTATCGATGCAATTGATATCCTGACTCATTTTAAAACTTTTAATATCGGGAAAAGGAAGATTACGGTTTCAACTATTGGTATTACTGATAAGATATTAAAACTTGCTGCAACTCAATTAAATGTGAAACTGGCTGTTTCTCTTCATGCTCCAACAGATGCATTGAGAAGAAAAATCATGTCAGCAGCATCAAAATATACTGTAGACAGTATTATAGATGCATGTATTAAATACAGGGAAAGAACAAAAAAACGCGTTACCATCGAATATTTATTGATTGATGGTGTTAATGATAATGATGCAAATGCGTATAAACTGGCAAAATTGATCAAACATTCCGGTTTTTATGTTAATCTTATCCCTTATAATGAGATTCCAAACTGTTCGTTTAAAACTTCTGTGAGGACCATTGCTTTTAAGAACATACTCAGGGATTATGGAATTACTGTAGAAATAAGAAACAGTAAAGGCGATGATATAGAAGGTGCCTGTGGGCAATTAAGAATAGGAAAAATTAAAGATAATGGCAGCAAGAAGTAATCAAATAAGCCATATAATCAAAGATATTATAAAACTTTTTACACTGGTTTTACTGATTGGTCTTTTTTTCTTTCTCCTTGAAATTCTTGGTGAAAATATTATAGATAAGTTTTTTAATATAGAAGCTTTGAATGTTCCTGATTTTATAGGATTATCGTTGAAAGAGGCTATTGAAAAATCATCTCAAAATGATATTATTCTTAAAATAATGGATGAGAAGTTTGATAGCAGGTATCCAAAAAATCATGTCATATCGCAGACTCCTATTGCAGGAAAATTTGTAAAAAAAGGAAGAAGGATATTTATTACAATTTCCAAAGGATTTATTGAAAACAAGATACCTGATGTCAGAGGAAAATTTATTCGTACAGCAGAAATAATTATCAAAAATAATGGTTATATACTTGGACAGAAAAGCTTTGTTTTTTCTGATAAATTTGAAGAGAATCAGGTAATCAGTCAAACTCCTCTTCCACAGGGGAAAATGGCAAAGGGAAAAAATATTGATCTGTTGGTAAGTTATGGTAAAAAAATCAACAATGTTATAATTCCTGATTTTTCCGGTAAAGATATTATCCAGATAAAGGGAATACTTAACTCCTTGAAACTTAGACTAGGAAGAGTCATATATAAGTATAATCCAGCATATCCTAGAGGAGTTGTTGTATCACAGTTACCCAAAAAGGGGATTGTTTCCAAGGAAGATACAGAGATTGATATTGTTATCAATGATGACCTTCAGGATGTGTCAACGGCACTTGATATGAATTCCAGGCTCAAGCAGGTTGATCTCAGTTTTGTGATGCCTGATAATCCAGACAGGACTCATAAACAACTGAGAATAATAGCTATAGATGATATTGGAACTAGAGAAATTTTTTCAAAAAAATGTCTTCCTCAGGAGAATGTGAATATAACTGTAAACGGAAAAGGTAACATGAGAGTATTGTATTACGTTGAAGAGATAGTAGTAGAAAGCCAGAAATACTAGTTTTGCGTTCTAAATGAGCGAATCTTAAATTTTTTTTGAATATTTTAAACCTCAACGTATTTTAATACGCCTCGGTTTAAAATATTCAAAAAAAATCCAACCTTCATCTCATTTAAAACGCAAAAGTGGGTTAAAATAGAAAAAGAAAAAAAGAGAAGTGAAAATAAAGAAACAGGATTAATTAAGATAATGAATAGAGGAAAAAAGTTATGGGCAAGGTAATTAACCAGAAATATGAAATCCTTGAAAAATTAGATGAGAATGATCGGCTTTATGTATACAAAAGCCTTGATCTCAAAACAAAACGTCCTGTTATTATAAAAATCCTTCGTAAAAAATGGCTTTCTGATGATAGACTTCGGGAATTTTTCAATAATGAACTTGAAATAATGAGTTCACTTAATTATCCAAATCTTTGTAAAGTATATGATATTGATTTTATAAATAACGTTTACTATGTTGTTATTGAATATTTTGAGGGAGTAACTCTTTTCGAATTAGTTGAAAAAGAAGCACATTTTTCAGTACTTCAATCAATAAATATTGTAATGCAGCTTGGCAAAGTTCTTATTTATTCTGCTAATAACGGTGTAAAAGTCAGGAATATAAAGCTGACAGATATTATTGTTAATAAGATTGGAAGGATAAAGGTGTCGAATTTTTCCACTCCCATGTCAATGATTCGAAAAACGGTGACTCCTGTTAATGAAAGATCAAGTACGAATTCAGATATATTTTTTCTGGGTTATATTCTGTATACATTGATTATGGGGAAGTTTCCTGAAAAAATGCGTGGAGTAAAAGATCTTGGAGAAGCAACAATAAGTGATGAAATTTCCTGGTCTTTGAATGCAAGGAATCTGGAAATGAAAGAAGCTGAAGAATTACAGAAAATAATCGAATCATCAACCAGTATGGATTTTTCAAAACGTATTAAAAAGATTGAAGACATGCTTACAAAACTGGATACTTTTGTAAAAAACAATCCAAATCTTGTTGAAATTGAAGATAAAAACCAATCAGATATTGAAGAATCAAATCAGGTTAAAGATATTCTTTCAGGAGATGAAAAAAAAGATAAGCCTGATGATAAGGCGGAAGCTAAGAAAAAGGAAAGTAGTGATTTTAATGAGGATGAACTGATCTGGGATTTGCCTGAAAGAAAATTTGAAAAATCAGGTACCGTATGGAATAAAACTCCTGATGAAAACGAGGGCTTTTTCAGCAATCTTTTGACTCCAACATCTTTTATAGTTATATTTGTAATCCTGCTTATATATTTACTTTATTATCTTAAATTCTGAAATTTGGAGAAGAAAAATGTCTATTAAATATCCTGTAATATCACCATCAGTATTGTCTGCTGATTTTTATAATTTGAAAGCAGATTTTGAGGTTTTAAAAGCATCAGGGATTACTTTTTTACATCACGATATTATGGATAATCACTTTGTACCGAATCTCACTTATGGTTATCCCGTGATCAAATCACTTATGAAAGAAAATGACTTTAACCATGATCTACATTTCATGGTAGAAAATCCTGATAGGGTGATCCCTATGTATTTTGAGCTTAATCCCCGAAGCATTACCTTTCACATTGAAGCTTGTATGCATCCTCAAAGATTACTTAGTGAAATTCGTAAAAATGGTATAAAAGCTGGTATTGCCTTGAATCCTGCAACATCTGTTGATACATTGAAATATTTATTGGATGACCTTGATGAGATTTTGATTATGTCTGTTAATCCAGGCTTTTCCGGGCAGAAATTTATTAGTTCGGTGAAAAAAAAGATAGTTGAATGTGTAGAGATGGTAAATAATAGAGATATTTACGTTGCACTTGATGGTGGTGTTGACAATACTAATATCAAGGAATTCAATGAAATGGGTATTGATTATTTTGTTTGTGGTAGCGCAGCTTTTAGAGATCGTAAAATTTCAGAAAATATACTAAAGTTAAATCAGGCACTTGGTATAAATTGAGAAAAAAATGGGAATTAATCCACAATTACAGAACAAACTACTTCAGATTCTTTTAGATATTGAATTTGATATTCAATACTATGATTTCTTCAGAAAATTACAGAAAGAAAAGGAGAATATCTCAGAAGTACAGCATTATAGTTTGTCAAAAGTGATTGAACATGTTTTTCCCGGAGCTTTGTTTTTTAAAGAAGAAAATTTTTACAGAAAACAAATCACTTGTGGTAAAGGAAAGATGTGGATACATATTCATATTCTAGGATCTTCAGTTGAGATAGGTTTGTATCTTGTCATAAAAAATAGTTCTATTGCTGGAGGGACATTTCCAGATCTAGCTTTTAAGACTGCTTATTTTAGAGATGATTTTTTTTCATTTGACCCTGCATTGCCAAGACTTCCATTTTGTGGGAAAAAGATGTTTGAAAATATTCTTGAGTTTGCAATGGATTATTGTTTCAGGGTAAAAAAAATGGTTTTGGCGGATGCCCTTTTTTTTGAATAAGAAGAGGGGTTGAATTTAAACTTGAAGAAAGTTATAATACGCCGAATCTTATGGCAGCATATTTTAATATAGAGGTTGTTTTTGAAGAATAAAATATTATCAGATATTTTAAAAGAAATTGCTTTTTTTCTAGAACTGGATGGTCAGAATATTTTTAAAGCAAAATCTTTTGAAAAAGCTGGAAAAGCGATAAAAGACTTAACTGATTCCGTTGATGATCTTATAGGTACAGGAGAAATTAATAAAGTCAAAGGCATTGGAAAAGGGATTATTCAAGTTATTGAAGAGGCTTTGACTGAAGAAATTCCTGAGATTCTTAAAAAATATCGGCAGAAATATCCTCAGTCTTTGTACCAGCTTTTAAAAATTCCTGGCCTTGGTTTAAAAAAAATAAAAAAACTATATTTTGATTACCAGATTGATTCAATTGAAACTATGCTTGAAGCAATAAATAAAAATACCCTTTCTCAAATTCCTGGTTTTGGCGAAAAACTACAGGAAAGAATAATGAATGGAATCAAATATATCAAGGACTGTACCCATTTTCATTTGTTTGATGATGCACTTGATGAAGCATATGAATTATTTGAGATGTTTTCTGAATGTTCACGCGAAACTACCTTATCGGGTGATTTGAGGAGAAATTCAGAATTAGTAGGTTCTATCGACTTGATTGTAATACCCAGTAATATATTAAAGGTAAAGAAATTATTGAAAGAAAAATTTACCCCGGTTGTTAAAATGATTGGTGGTAAAAAACAGATGACGTTTGTAACTAAAAATCAGTTTAACGTTAAAATACATATTACGAATGAATTGAGTTTTCCCTATCTTTTACTTAAAACAACGGGAAGCGATTCTCATTATGAACAGTTACTGGAGCTGGCGGAACAAAAAGGTTTTAAACTGGATGAATTTGGGATGTCAGATGGCGATAAAGCAATAAAAGCTGAAAGTGAAGAGGATATTTACCGTAATCTTGGTATTCCACAATTTATTCCTCCGGAATTAAGAGAAGGATGGGGGGAAATTGAATATGCCCTTAAAAATAATCTTCCAGAGCTGATTGAAGAAAGAGATATAAAAGGTATTTTTCATATTCACTCTAATTTTAGTGATGGTGCTCATTCTCTTGAGCAGCTTGCGGAAAAAGCAATACAACATGGCTTTGAATATATTGGTATAAGTGATCACAGCAAAAGCGCACATTATGCTGGTGGATTGACTGAAGAAAGAGTAATCGAACAACGAAATGAGATAAAACATCTAAATCAGAAATATGAAAAAAAGTTAAAAATATTTTTTGGTATTGAATCTGATATTCGTGATGACGGAAGTCTTGATTATGATAATGACATTCTAAGTCTTTTTGATTTTATAATCGCAAGTATTCATTCTAATTTTACAATGACAGAAACGGAGATGACTGAGCGAATAATAAAAGCTGCAAGTAATCCTTATACAACTTTTCTTGGACATCCAACTGGACGATTATTGACTCAGCGACCTGGATATAAAGTCAATGTTCCAAAGATCATTACCGCTTGTGCAAAGTATGGAACTGGTATTGAGATCAATTCGAATCCATACAGACTGGATATCAGTTGGAGATTTCTACAATATGCAAAAACTAAGAAAATTCCAATTTATATCTGTCCGGACGCACACCACCGGGATGCTTTTGAGTATTTCAGAATTGGAGTGGGGATTGCCCGAAAAGGGATGCTTGAAAAGAAAAATGTGATGAATACTATGGATGTAATTGAAATGGAAAAACATTTGAAGCAATTGAAAGAGAAGAAAAAGAAATAAAAAGAAAGATCTCGCGCAGAGAACGCTGAGAGCGCAGAGAAAAAATACCCGAAGTGAACGAAGAAAAAAAGAAGATTAGACAGGATTAACAAGATAAAACAGGATAAGAAAAAAAAGAGGAAAGTATTGTTATTGCTGTCATTACCCGACTTGATCCGAAGCGGATCACGAGTAATCTATTTCAATTGGAAAAATAATAAAAGATTATAATAATAATGTAGGGGAGGGTCTGTGACCCTCCCGATTTAAACATAAATACCAAAGACTAATCCAAATGAGGCTCATATCATTAATATCACTGCTTTAAAATCACAAGCAAAAAAAGTCATAAATATCCTATCTGATCTATATCCAGAAGCAGTGTGCTCCCTCGATTTTAAAAATATTTATGAACTGACCGTTGCAACTATTCTGTCTGCTCAATGTACAGATAAACGTGTAAATATTGTAACTCCTGATTTATTTAAAAAATATCCTGATTTTGAATCTCTTTTTAAATCTGACCTTACTGATTTGATGAAAGTTATAAAATCCACAGGCTTTTACAGGAATAAAGCGAAAAATCTAAAAGCGCTTGGGACACTTATAATGCAGGAACATAATGGTGTTTTGCCTGATAACCTTGAAAGTCTGATACTGTTACCGGGAATTGGAAGAAAAACTGCTAATTGTGTTATGGGAAATGGTTTTGGGATTGCTTCAGGAGTTGTTGTAGATACTCATGTAAAAAGATTAAGCTACAGGATTGGATTATCTGATAATAAGGATCCGGAAAAGGTTGAAAAGGATCTGATTAAGATTATTCCAAAGAAAAAATGGATTATATTTTCACATTACCTTATCCTTCACGGCAGAGCTGTCTGTAAAGCCAGAAAACCTGAGTGTGATAAGTGTAGATTGTATGATCACTGTTTGCGAAGATTGACATAATGACAAATGAAAGTATAATATATAATACAATATGAATTTTTAAGGAGATATTAATATGAAAAGACTAGTTATGATTGGATTGCTTTTGTTGTTTGTGTCAGCAAATATGTTTGCATATACCTATGGATATGTAATTATGAGAGGAAAAAAAGCAGATTCCCTTGATCAAAACCTGCAAATGATGTCATTACACATAAAGAATTGGTCTAATGGTGAAATTCTTCTTCAGCATAAGGCTAAAAAGGGTGTACTATTTCTCAAAAAATTTACTTATACAGTTTTCTTTAAAGGTCCATCAGAGGAAGTTCGTGACCTTCTTAGACGTTCTCCATGGGAAGGGGATATTTTAAAAGAAGTTGCAGTAAAAATTACAATTAATACATTTCCAACTTCTGAAAACAGAAATATTTATCCTCTATCGACCCATATTTACAGGACTTTCACAAATCCTCTTGAAGCATTCAAATATTATAATAAGAGCAGTGAGAAGAAGATAATGAGAATGTTTGCACAGAAGAATAATGCATCATATAAGGAACACGTTAAATACGGAAACCAGCGCGAAGTAACTTTTACTTTTTATTCAACCAGACCTTCTGAAAAGAATAAGATCATTACATTGTTAATGAAGTAAAAAAATGAAGATCTCGCGCAGAGATCGCTGAGAACGCAAAGAAAAGGAAGAATTCTTTACACAAAGAAAAGAAGAAATTAGCCACGATTAAACACGGATAATATAAAAGATTGAATAAATATAAAATATTGTAGGGACGGACCTGTCAGAATGTTCTCTGCGTCCTCAGCGTTCCCTGCGCGAGATCTTTTTTAATTTTTTAATTGCGACAAAGTATATACGTGGCCGCCCTTTTACGAATTAAAGAAAAAATATGAATAACCAACCAAAGAATTTTCAATTTTATGATGAACTGTTTATAGGTGAAACTGTAAATGAAATATCAGAAAACTTTATTCCAGCACGGATAACATCGGTAAAACTTTTATTCAGGAAATACGTTGTAATAAATCTGGTTTTAAAAAATAAAAGTTTATGTCGATTGTATTTTTCACTTGAAAGGATGAATCCTTTCCTGATTTTTACCAGTCATAAAAACAATACTGATGTTACTTATGATAGAAACAGTTTTGTTGATTTTCTAAACAAGGTATTAAAAGATTCAAAAATAACAGGAATTTCTTCGAAAAAGAACCTGATTATTTTTAAATTGACTACGATGTACGATGAATATTCAGATGCCGAACTTATTTACGAAGTAGATACAAAATATTCAAATTTATTGCTTGTTCGAAGCAGTGATAATATGGTTGTTGCCTGCAGTAGTTCTGGTGGAATGAGAGATTTGGAAAAAGGTGCGGAATATGATATTCCAGAAATTGGGAAAATTGATCTTAAAGAAGAGATTATTGAAAACAAGCTGAAGGAAAGATATGAATTGGTATTATCAAAGGTAAAGGATGATGTTAAAGCCTGGCTTTCAATAATTTTTAATTATAGTTATCTTAACTTGCTGGGTGCAGGGATTAAATTTGATAATGACGTAGTAGATTTTAGAAAAAAAATTGAAAATCTGGAAAAACTTAATAAAGGATATTTTATTAAAGATATTGGAATGAAAAAATTTCCTTATCTGATTCAATCCAATGATACAGATCAAGTTTTTGATGATTTGGAAAAGTTATATTGTTCTTATATAGATTATCTTATTCATCGCGAATATGAACAACATGCAACCGTGGTAAGAAGAAAAATTACCCAGAGAGAAAAAAAACTTACGAAACGACTTGAAGAGATTCTCAGGAAGAAACCAGAACCTGAAAAAGTAGAATATTATCATCAAATCGCATGTTCCTTACTTACAAAAGGAAACAAAATACTTTCGGCTTCTGAATTAAAAATTGAAAATCAGTTTACGCAAAAAGTAGAGAAAATCAGTGTTACCAGTGGAATAACATTTGTACAGAATGGTGAGAAGTATTTTAAAAAATCAAAAAAAGAGAGAAAAAGGATAATAAATTTTCATATTCAACAGGATGATCTTGAAAGACGAGTCATATATTTTCAGGAACTCCTTTTTCAAATCGACGCTGAAGTTAATTTCAGTTTTCTTGAAAATCTTAATAAACAGCTTTTTAAAAAAGGAAAACCACTGAAAAGCACTAAAAAGACTAACAAATTTATCAGGTTTTCAATGATGGGAGATGGGATAAAATGGCTTTGTTATCTGGCTAAAAATGCAATTCAGAATGAAAAATTACTATCTAATGTAGCCAAAAGTGAAGATTTCTGGTTTCATTCTTTTGAAGTTCCTGGTGGACATATAATTGTAAAAAATGCGGATAAAAGAAAAAAACTTCCTGAAGATATTATTGAAAAAGTAAGTAAAATTGCTGGCTATTTCAGTAAATTTCGAAATGATGAATATGCGGTTATTTCGAATACCCAAGTCAAATATTTATCTCGTCCTCCAAGACATCCGCCTGGATTTGTTATTATGAATAAATTCAAGACTCATCGTGTTCGTACGGAAAGTGATGATAGTATTAATGAGTTTTTACGGCAGAAATGAAAAACTGACTTAGTAACAATACTCAAATATAATTCCTGACAAATTATTTACAGACCAAATTTTCTCGTGCAAGATTGACTAAAACCATTATACTTGTTATTCTTTAAGTAATATTTATAATGCAGGACTAATATGGATTCTTTTATTAATACACGAAAACTATTAAAAAGTAATGATCCTGAAAAGATAAAAAAAGCATTATTGATGCTTAATAAAGGAAATCATCCTGAATTAATTGAAGATATAGAAAGCCTTCAGGGTCATAAAGACTCTGTAATACAGAACGTAACAAAGACGATTATCAGAAATTACAGGAATAGACCTGAAGATAAACCTCCAGAGGGATGTGCTGTAGAAGATCTGATGCAGCTGCCGGATAATCTGGAATCTTTTTACAAAATGTTCAAGACATTACAGAAAAGCAGTCAAAAACAGTGGTTGATGAAAAAGATCAATGATTATTCTGTAAAACCTGAGGAGCAGGAGTATAAATTACCATTTATTGAACTCTATCTAAGTGAAAAAGATCGTGGAATCTGCCACATGTTTTCCAAAATATTACTAAAGTGGTTTGGAGTTGGAGTACAAAGAATTTTCATTGAAAATCTAAGTGAAAAGAACTGGGATATACGGATTAACTGTATTATTGGACTCATGAAATTCAACAGTCAGGAAGGTGTTGACAAGGCAGTTGAACTTTATGAAGAAACAAATAATATTGATTTCATATATTTTGCATCATGTTATTTATGGAAATATTCACATCTGCAGGTTATATCCAAACTTAAAAAGATTGTTCATGGTAATCAAAATGAAAGGATAGTTGCTGCAAATATTTGTTCTGCCTTGAGGCATAGTGAACTTAAAGGAATCATCACTTTTTTACTGGAAGATAAAAATGAACAGGTAAGAAGCCGTGCAAAAGTTGCTTTTAGTAAAATTGAACGCACGGTAGTTGAAAGTAAAAGTGCCAATGATTATAGTCATCTGACCGATGATTTTTTACAGAAATTTCGAGTTATTCTGAAACATGGTCATGATTTTCAAAAAAAAATAATGGTAATGAAGATCATTGATAATCTTGCTAAAACTGAATTTATTGATCTGGTTGAATCTCAATTAAAAAATGAAAAGAATCATTTTTTGATTTCATCATATGTAAAATTCCTTGGTAAATATGGTGGTATTAAGTACGTTAAAATCCTTAAGCCATATCTTGAATCCAAGGATGAAAGAATTGTTGCAAATTGTCTCGAAGGATTGGCAAATTGTGGAACAGATGAAGAACTAGATGAAATTTTCTGTCGATTTATTACTGGTCAAAATCATAGAATAGCTTCAATCAGTGCAATGGCATTATGGAATAATGGCAAAAAGAAAATAGTAATCGATTATATTGATAATAATATCAATAATCGTAAATTGTGGATTAGAAAAGCAATAATAAATATTCTACAACAAATAAACAGTTCGGAACTGAGTTCTCAGATTCAAGTACTGTGTCAGGATAAAAATAAAGAAATCAGGAAAACTGCAAAAGCAATTATTGCAGATTTTGATAAGGTAAATGGTGTATCTGATTCACCAACGGAATTGATTCAATATATACTTGATAATGGAAAGATTCCAGACAAAATAATTTCAGATATAATAGTTAAAATAAAATCCAAGGATAAGAGTCTTTCTGAAAGAATTCAGGCAATTGAATTTCTTTCATATGTGGCTACTGAAGAACATTATAAGAAAATATACAAACTGTATAGAGGTGCACGGAATCAAGTAATGAAGGCAGCTCTTGTTAAAACGTTGGGAATTACATTTTCTGGTGGTCGTGAATTTCTCCTGGACATTTTGAAAGAAGACTTTGATCCAAAAATTATTGCAAGCGCTCTTGAAGGTCTTGGATTTTATGATTGTTCGCTTTACGTTGACGATATTTTTCCCTTTCTTTACCATGAAGATAGGAAAATTGTAGCAAATGCAGCTGTACTGCTTTATGAAATAATGCCTGAAGAAATTTTGAGAAAATTCTCAGTAATGATAGATTCACCAAGCGAGGCTGTAAGAAAGTCATCTGTTTTTGCGCTTGCGGAGATCAAGACTTATGAGAGCTATTTGTTAATAAGAAAACTTCTTAATGATGCTGATCTTGATATTGCAATATCAGCAAGTAAAATTATAGCGGTATTTGATAAAGAAACAGATTTTCTTGAACTATTCGAAAAGGAAAAAGATGATAATTCTGTTAAGAAAGTTAGCAAAGAAGATTCATCTGAACTGAAAACTGATCTGTTAATCGAGTATTTTAATAAACTTGATACTTCAACAGTTGAAGAAATAGGTTCTTTGATTAATGATATAGGAAAGCTTGTTAATCAGGATAATATTGATTTTCTTCTTTCATATATTGAAACTTCTCAGAATGAGATGGCGATTTCAAAAATAATTTCGCTTTTAGGTATGTTTCTTGATATTCCCAGAGTTTATGATTTAGTTGATCTTTTTCTCAATGGAGATGATTATTCACATATCCGCAGTGTTATTTCTGGTTTCAACAATGTTTATGAAAATCCTTATTTCATTGAAAAACTTATGGAATATCTTAGTAGTGAAAATATTGGACTAAGTGAAATTGCATTTAGAATTTTACTTAGTAATCCTGTTTACGGAAAAGAAATGTATCGGCTCATAGATAACAGTGACTCCGAAGTTAAACCAGTTTTCGATTATATTATTAAAAAATTACCATCAACTTGGCTTCCGGTTACAGTCCAATCAGTAGCTGAAGAAAAATCTCCTGAAGTTGTTGAAAACCATCTTAAAGGTTTTATAGATGATATTTCGGAACATATTTCTGATGATAGTAAAACAGAAATTCAGGAAGAAACAGTAATTGAATCTGAAAAAACTCCTGTTGAAACTATAGAAGAAGATCATGTTGAAGATAATAAAATTGTGTTGGATAACTTTTTTTATATTCTGAATGAAATGTCAGATTCTAAAAATAATGATGATCTGGATGAGACAATTTGTGAATTAAAAAGAATGGATTTGAAAGATTATACAAGTGAAATGATTAAATTGATTGAGAAAAGCGATAATGAACAGCTTGTTCTGGAGCTTTGTTCCTTTCTTGGGAAATATAGCTCTGAAATGGATGTATTTAATATACTGGAGAAATTACTTAGACATAAGGATACGAATATAAGATGCAGAATTATTGAATCGCTGGTAGATTCTCCAGAACCAGTTTTTTTCGAAGATCTTTCTGCAATGATATTCAAGGAAGAATTTTTAGTTGTAAAATCTGCTTGGAAGGTTTTTCTTTTAAACAGGGTTTATGGTGAAAGTTATTTTCAAAAGTTTGATAAGAAGATGTATGAAAAATATTTGAAACCGGAAATAAAAAATCCAAAATCTTCTGTAAAAATACCTGAAAAAAAATCTCGAAAGAATCAATTGTCTGATACTCCAGTTATCTCTCAAAAGCTGGCTTTTATATCGTTGAATATGAAGCAGACATTTGCAATAACTGCAGGATCAATTGTATTGATCTTTCTCTTCTTTTTTGCAGGATATTTATCTTCTGGAACTCTTATTGAACCAATTTTTTCAAATGGTAAAAAAGCTTCAGTGATTTTTACAGATAGTAATGATCTGTCGGTTGATCAGCTGAAAACGAATTGGATTGAATTTAAAAATGAAAATGCACCTTCAGATAAAATAACATCTACATTAATTGGATATATTCAGAACAGCGAGAAGAATTTTGGAACAGAAACCTTTAATCGCGTGAAAACTTCATTAAAAAGTGGTGATATTAAAATAGCTGATCAGGAATTTATGTCTGTGATTGCACATCTTAAAAACGGTGATGTTTTAAAAGATGGAAAAAAATGGATTAAACGGCAAATCGTTGAGAAAGCGATTTTTGATAATATAAAAAAGATTCTTGTGCAATAACTCAAAAAATACAAAATTTTACCACGAAGAACACGAAGGAAAAATTAAATCAAAACTTAGGAATTGTAATAGCCGCTTTAGGTAGAACAGGTGGAATAATATTGGAAGGTAATGGATTGGATGGTGTTTGAATATCAATCCTGGATATATTTCTTTCAGCTATTCCCAGTTTTTTTAACTCTCTTGATATTTTTTTTATTCTATATTTTAATATAGAAGTTTTTTTATCTTCAGGGATCAATTCAAGATATACTTCAAATACAGTTTTAAGTAGTGAAAGATAGTCTGTCTGCACTTTCAATGTCCAGTTATTGTTTTTACAAAAGTTTTTCATGGAGTGAACTCTTTGCTCGCAATGTGTCAAAATATAAATTTTTGTTTGAGTCCACATTCCTTTTATTTTCCCGGTTTCAACGCCATTTGGAATAATTCTGTTAAAAACTTCAATAGCTTCATCAATCGCTTTTAGATAGCTCATTTGTGATTGTATACTCCAGTTTTTTGAAATACAATTATTATAGGCTTTTTGAACATTTACTTTGACTAACTGGAGTTCCTTTTGGTTGTTAATCTGATTCTGTTGATTTTCAGCCTGATTTTCATTTTCAGTTATTTCGATAAAAAAATTGTAATAATCTCCTGGTGGTCCGGGAACAAGTTTTGGTCTGGAATCTTTAATAAACATTCCATAAATAGCTCTGACTGTCCATTTATAAGTTCCTTCAGGAAGGGTAAATACAAAAGAAACTTGATTGTTTCCAGATTGCGGACTGACCACTCTTCTTTTTAAGAGAAACCATGAATTATCCTGTAGCTTGTGGATTTCTATTGCATAAGTGATAAATCCAGAACTTGAGTCAAATTCTAAAGGATTGATTGTGTTCCAGAGAAATTCAATACTCCCGGGATTTGTTTCTGTATTATCAAGAGGCTGAATTTTATCAATTTCGGGAATTTCAATGGAAGCCTCGGTTGATTCCTGCTGAGTCATCAACATTGAAGAGGAAAGTAAGAAAAATAAAAATAAGATCAACAAATTTTTCATGTTACTATTTCAGTAGAATCTGCTTTATCATACTTAAAAGCTCATCAATATATTTATTTTTTATTTTTGATGGAAGCTTTTTACCTTTATATTTTTTTAAAGCCTGTCCTGCTTTTTTACTCCAAAGACTCAGTTGTGAAGAAATTTTCCTACATTTTTTAATCATTATTTCAGGAATTGGTTTGTTATTTGATAGTTGCTTGATTTTTTTAGAGATATAACTTGTCAATTTTGTATCAACGATAATCTTGAATTCCTGGAGTGTTCTTTTAGTATCAGAAGATTTTGGATCAGTTGGAGGACAAAGAGTGAAAATGTTGTATTGACTGGTGTTGTCAGCCTGTAACTTTCCAGAAGAATCCCGTTTATATCCTCTTACATTCCATGCATAAGTTGAACCGTTTTCTGGTTCTGCCAGTTTTATACTTGTTGAGATGACTGATGTATTGTTCTGTTGATGTATCCATTTTATATTGGGAGCTCTCCATTGATTATTTCCATCAAGCTTATGAATAAGCACTTCATAAGCTTGAATTCCAACGAGTTTGTACCATGAAAAGTGAACAGTATTTTTTATTCCCAGAACGGCTTTTTTGTCAGGATTGATTTTCTGGACTTGTTCCGCGTGGAGTCCAAAACTGCTGAACAATATCATGATGAGCCCTGCAATTATTGATAAATATCTCATATGTATAACTATACCATATCATTGCGTGAAATATAAACATATTGAAGTTTCAAAGAAAATTGAAATTTGTTGACAAATCAGATTCATCATATATAATATTATAATAAAGTATTTATGGAGGGAATGAATATGAAAAAAATGTTAGTAATTGCTGGTGTTTTAATTCTTATGTCACAGTGTTTGTTTTGCCAGACTGCAGCAGAGATTGTGGACAAGTTGATCGAAGGAAATGATTATATTTCAAATATAGTAGGAAAAGTTAATGTCGAGAGAAGTATCGATAAACCTGGTGTTGCAAAACTTTTTAACTTTCTTCGCAAGAAAAAGGATGATTACTATTTCTACGTTGCTGATGGAAAAGTGGATAAGAATTCAAAAGTAAGTGAAAGCATTAAAGGTGATGCTATTTATATGGTACATAAAGCTTCAGGATCTAATCCAACATGGCTTTCTTATGTAGATTCAGATAAAAATAAAGTTTCCAACTGGTTTTACTACAAACTTGGAAACGAACATCTTATACCTGTATCAACTGAAAGTAAGGTTGATGAGCTTGGACTTGATCCATTGAAAATCAAAAAAGCTAATAAAGATCGTTTTAATTACAAGATGGTAAAAAGAGGTGTTGGACAGTATGTTATTGAAATTACACCAAAACATCCTGAAAGTGAACAATTTGTAAAACTTAATGCTTATGTAAAAGAAGTTACGGCTCAGTATCCAACAAGATCTGAAAAGTTTTACTATCTTGTAGGTCTTAAAGGACTTGGCGAAGGTGCAAAATCTTCTTCAAACTGGGAATTTAATGACTTTATCTTTGCACCAATCAGCAAAGGAAATACAATTTACAAGGAAGATTTTAAATCTGAAGAAGAAATGGTTACAGAAGAAGGAATTACACTTAAAGAAGGCGAATATCTTATGGTAATTCCTACTAAAATCAATTCAACTGCAGATCTTAAATTGAATGGAAAAAAATATACTACAAATGTAAAAGTAAAGCTCGATAGAGAAAATCTTGCTTATAACTATTCAGAATCTGAAGTAGAATCCATGTTTGGTGGAAAGTATCAGCTTCTGAACAAATATCTTGAAAAAATCAGAGCACATCATCATCAGAGATAAATAATTTTGAAATAGAAAAGAGGGAATATTCTTATTCCCTCTTTTTTTATTTCCCGAAGAAAAAAGAAAGAATTTTATCATGAAGAGCATGAAGGACATGAAGAAAAACAAAAAATATATCTATTCTTTTTCTGAACTACTAGCTGAAAAAGATGACGATTTTAGAAAGAACTATATCAATCTGATTGGTTCCAAAGCGGTATCGTTGATAGAACTTATTCATGTTGGATTAAATGTTCCAGATGGATATTTTTTAAGTGTAGATGCCTTTTATGACTTTTTAGATGTCAATAATATTTTGATTCTAAAGGATAAAAAACTTGAGGTAGAAGTACTTAATAAAATCAGAAACAAAATTCAAAACGGGATAGTTTCTGAAGATATGAAAGAACAGATTTTGAGTGTAATATCATCTAACTCAGAATCAAGGTTTGCAATCAGAAGCAGTGGAATAAATGAGGATCTTCAAGGTGCATCTTTTGCAGGGCAGTACGAGACTTTCTTAAACATTCCATCATCGGAGGAAATGATTGACTATATTGTTTCATGCTGGGCATCAGCATTTAGTGAGACGGTATATAACTATAATCTTTCCTGTAACTCATTGAATTTTGATCCTGGAATGGGCGTTATTATCCAAAAAATGGTTTCTTCAGAAAAGAGTGGAGTTGTTTTTACTGTAGATCCTGTAACTGGTCTGGATAAAGAGTTTTTGATTGAAGCCTGCTTTGGACTTGGTTCTTCGCTTGTTGATGGCGTTATTACACCAGATCAGTATAAATATAACTGGTATGAAGAAATTGAGACTTCCAGGGTGATAAATGAAAAAAAATTCGCAAATGTGAGTTCGATTGAAAAACCATATACAATAAGCAAAGCTCTTGATGAATCAGAAAGTCGTTTGGCTGTTCTGGATGAAAATGAAGTTATCCAACTTTGTTTTCAATGCCTGATCATTCAAGAATATTATGGATTTCCGGTTGATATAGAATGGGGAAAAACTGGAACAACATTTTCTATTTTACAGTCAAGACCAATAACTGGAATACATACAAGTGGAATAAAAGGGCAATGGAGTACGGCAGATTTTCGTGACGGCGGTGTCTCTTCAGATGTGTGTAGTGCTTTCATGTGGTCTCTTTATGATTATACATGGGAAAGATCAACTGAGATTTATTTGAAAAAGAATCATATGGGTGGAAATACTCCTGGTATCCAATGGGGAGAAATGTTTTATTCAAAGCCTTACTGGAATGTTACTGCTATTAAGGATGGATTGAAAAACATTCCGGGATTTGTGGAACGTGAATTTGATGAAGATCTAGGTATCCAGGTTGCATATGAAGGCAAGGGCTACGTAACGAAAATATCCATTAGTTCTATTATTCAAGGCTTGAAGGTGATTATTGCTTTGGGGAAATCGTTTAAAGAACGGATAATTGAAAATAGTAAATTTACCCAAACGCAAGAACATAGATTTGAAGCCATTGATGGAGTGGATCCTGAAAAGATGGCTGAAAGGGAATTTTACAAATTTTATGAATCCCTTATTACAGAAGATTATTTTTTTGTAGAATCCAATTATTTTTATAACATTTTTAATAATTCGAATGCACAGACACTTTTTCGTGAAAAATTTGCAAAAATTAAAACTGATATTGACATACTTGAATTAATGTCAGGTCTCACTGGCATTTCTCATTTGAAGCCAAATTTTGAGTTATGGGATATTTCAAGAAGTATTTTGAATGACTCTAAGAGGCATGAAAACTGGAATAACAATTCAATTGATGGACTAAATAAAATGTGGAAGTGTGGTGAACTCGAAAGAAGTGATCTTGATGTAGTTGATTACATCAATAGACATGGATATCATTCTACAAGGGAGCTTGATATTACAGTTGAAAATTTCTGGGAAAATCCTGAATTCATCTTCTGGAATCTGAAATCATTTTTGAAAATGGCTGATGATCAGAATCCAGAAAAACATGTTGAAAAACAGAATCAGGCTTTCAAAGAAAAAAAGGCAATATTTCTTAAAAATGTTCCATTTTATAAGAGAAAAAGTCTGGAAATTGAACTTGAACAATGCAGAAAACTACTGTGGTGGCGAGAGGAACTTCGGGATTATTCCACTCGGATGTATGATTATATCAGGCGTTTTACTATTCATATGTCAGGCATGTTTATAAAGAAAGGTATATATACTGATATAAATGATATTTTTCATCTGAAATTTCAGGAAATAATAGATTTCAGTAAAGGAATTCTGGGAGAATCTGATTTATTAAAGAATATTTCCAGAAACAAGCATTATTATGCTTCTTTTAAAAATTACAAAAATCCATGGGATATTGGTACCGGATATGAAAAATTTTCTGAAGATATGAGTGGAAAGAAGTCATATAAAGGAGTTCCTAGTAGTCCGGGTACTGTGACCGGACAGGTTAGATTAGTTATGGATATTTATGAAACTGATCGAATTGAAAAAGGAGATATACTGGTAACCCGTTTTACTGATCCTGGATGGACTCCTGTCTTTAACCTGCTTTCAGGTGTAATTACTGAAACCGGTGGTGTTCTTTCCCATGCAGCAGTTATTTCAAGAGAATATGGCCTTCCGGCAGTACTTGCCGTAGATGGAATAACTGATTATCTTCATGACGGACAAACCGTCACTATTGATGGTACAAATGGAATGATTTACGTGGAAGACGAAGAATAAAGAAAAGAAAGATTTTACCACGAAGAACACGAAGGAAAAGAGAAGAAGGATAAATAGAAGGGACAAAATAGTAAATATAAAAGGGGTCAGAAGTGAGTTTTGTGAACTTGAGGTTCAAGTTCATGAAAGTTACCCTGACCACAGCGCCAGATAAATTTAATCTACCAAAATTAGTAAAATGGTACAGGTATACAAAGGCTAAATAGATTACCCGACTTGATCGGGTAATCTATTTAAATTGAATATCAAATACAGATTAACGAATGATGGTTTAGAAGGGAAAAAAAGACAAAAATGTATTATATAAAATTAGTATACTTGTTTCTGCCAGTTGTATTTGCTGGAATATTCAACATGATATTCATGAAGCTTAAAATATTGAATTTCATGAATATTCCAATGGATAATGGAATGATTTTAAAAGATAAACGAAGACTTTTTGGTGATAATAAAACCTGGAAAGGTTTTATTGGTATGATCATCTTCTCTTCTCTCTGGCTTGGAATATTCAGCTTGTTGGGCGGACATTTTGATTTTTTCAGGAAGCTGTCTTTACTGGATTTTTCAAATATTAATGCATGGTTCTGGGGAGCGATATGGGGATTGGGATATGTTCTTGCCGAACTGCCGAACAGTTTTATAAAACGGCGATTGGATGTTGAACCAGGGAAAAATGTTTTAGGAATTAGAGGTAAAATACACACTTTTATAGATCAATCAGATTCTGTGGCAGGATGCCTTCTGGCTTTATTACTTTTTTATTCCCCGACAACTCATGACATTATTTTCCTTTTTATTCTTGGAACAGGAATCCACTATGGAACAAATATTCTCCTCTATTTTACAGGGTTAAAAAAACAGGCAGGTTGATTTACAAAGACTTGTGATACTTATATTCTATAAAAATTGAATGTCTCGTAAAAGACTAAAGGAGAAATTATGTCTCTAAAAATAGCCGATCAAATGGTTGTCAGCATGCATTATACTTTAACTGATGAGGCAGGAAATGAAATTGATAGTTCTGTAGGTTCAGACCCAATGATGTTCGAGAAGCTACTAAGGAAGAACTCGCACACGGCAACTAGTTAATGAGCATTAAGAAATCATATGACTCCTGGTCTGAGCAATATGATATAAATGAAAACAAGACCAGGGATCTGGATCAGAAAGTAACGATTAAAACACTTTCAAGATTCGTTTTTGATGTTGAGGAGAAAGATTTCCCACGATTGATTTCATTTGTTTTTGAAAAGTTATGGAATTAACACGACTAAATAATATAAAGGATAAGAAAAGACTTCTAAAACATTTATAATTTATGCTAAAATAATAATATGAAAGATTACAGCCAAGAAGTAGTCACCTATCCTGAAATGCTGGCGTCTCTTATACCAGCGGTGATTGCACTCATTTATTCCTTTTTTTCCAAAACGATATCTTCTTATGATCCTGTACGTTTTGGAGTCATGACTTCGCTTTTGATCCTGACGTTTTGTTCTTTAGCCTTATCAAAATTTCTAGGTTCGAGAAAAACTTATTCTGTAATTGAACCCGTGGATCCGGGGCTGGTAAAAACAATGTCGGATAATGACCTTGAATTTGAGTTCTCCGACTTAAAACCAGAAGTGACAATTAGTGATTCTTCCCCTGTCCTGTTGCAAGTTGGCACATTTATATGGATCGTATTTACAATGCTGCTCTGTTTTATTGCAGATTGTGTTGACTGGGAGTGGGGGCCTTCACAATATTTTTACGTCGGATTATTTATCTGGTTATTCCTGGTTTCAATCGTTCATACGTATGTTCTATTGATCAACAAGGATCACAATAGTGCCTATGAATTTTATACTTTTATGAAATATTCTGCAGGAGGCTGGGGAATGGGAATGCTTTTCCTGTTTAGTTTGCTAGTCTGCTGGCCTGTTCTGGAGATTTTTATTGATATTATTTTGAGTATTCTAGAATTTTTTACTGAAATCATTTTTGATTTATGAGCACTTACAATCGAAGTTTACGAATATACGGTAGGTTTTTTAGATGAGTTTAAATGCCTTTTTGAGCTATAGAAAAATTCAAAACAAATTGATTCAAATCGAAATAGATTTTGATTTGAATGATAAAATTTCTTATGAAAGTAACCTCAATGATCTGATTCAAATATTTACGGAAGAGTATAAATTTACTCAGTTTCAGCTAGCTGAAATTGTTGAGAAAGTGACCGCATATTTCGATAAATTTTTAATTCTTGTAGATACAGATTATTTGAAGTCCATGTTCAAATTATCCGTCTGTCTCATTGATCATTATTTCCTTGAAATTGACCTTGAGCCTCTCTTAAAGAAACTGTTGAACAGTCCGAGATATTTTACCCGGATTTTTTTGAAAAATGATGTGATCCATCTTTCATCATGTCATTGTTTCCAACAACATGATTTGTATTCTTTTTGTTTGAATGAAATTCGGGTGTTGCTAAAATCTGCTGGATACAAGGAATGGATTACGGAGCATGGATCAGCCCACATCCGCGAAAACATTGAAAATTCATTCTATGATTTAATCAATTTTATCAGAAACAAACGGGAAATTTGTTTTTTAGCGTTACTTGATTATTTGTTTTTTTTATCTACACAGTATGCTGAAATGAAAAATAATCTGGATACTCTGGGATTTATCCTAATGAAGGATTCCTATGTTCTAATGAAAAACAGACAGAACATAATCGAAATTATTCAAACTTATCAGTCAGAATTTACTGATTCAGATCATGTTATTCTTTTATCCAGGATTAAGGATCATCTATTAAATCGTAAAAAAACAGGTGCTAAAGCAGAAAATAAGTCACAGGAATTAACACTGGAAAATGTATATTCGGATGCTTTTGAGAACTTTGTTGAAAATGGGTTGATTTCAGAAGATGAAAAATTAGCCCTTCAGGAATTGCAGACTTTTATTCCAATCTCTTCAGAATCATACCGGGGCGTAATCAAAAAATACTCTACTAAAATCAAAAGTAAGCAGAGTTCGACTGAAAAATTTAACAGGGAAGAATTTCTTTACCACTTGATGGTCAAAGCTCTTGAAGATGGAATTCTGTCCTCGGGTGAAAAAGAAATTATTGCTAAAGTATGCAAGTCCTTTAAAATGGAAAGCTCTTCTATTCAAACTCTTTTTGAAAAAGCAAAAGAAGAAGTAAGCCAATTAGAAAAGCCCCAGGCAGCTGACGGTAATCCAATCAATGAACAATTGATATCCAAGAATAATAAAGTGTATCTGGAGCGGCTTGACCAGGAATCTGTGGAAGAGAGAGCGATTAATTCGATCATTAGTGGGAAAACATACACCAGTCAAAAGACTTTTAATTTGATCCAAAGTATCTATGCCGAAGATGATCAATATCTTTCGAAAGAACCTAAAGAATGGTTCGTCAGAACTGAAAATCTAGGAAAATCTGATTTTACAATCATTGATTTCTGGGTGGATGAAAAACCGGTCATATTGGTTTATAGCGATTTTAAGAACCTTCATCCGTTGAGATTAAAATTTCGTGGAAGTGATATCGATGTTTGTTTTTCTAAAGAGATTCTGAAACATTTAAACGGTCAGGAATGTCGAGATAAGATTGAATTGAAATGGTATAACAGATGTCTGGATAGTCCTGTTTTATTAGAAGGAATTACTCTTTTTCAGAATGTTCCAGTTTTTTTGGAAGCCGTTGAAAAAAATGGGGGTTTTTTTCAGATTGCTCTGATTGATTACACTCAGAAAAAAACGTTTCAGGTCATCAATAAAGCAGGGTATATAGATCCTTCCGGGTTGATGAATAAGTCCTTAGAATTGATCGAAGATAGAGACATTTCAAAAGCGATTAACATCCTTTCAGTCATGCAAAAAAACTATCCAACAATGCATGGAATTAATTATAGCCTGGGATTTTGCAGAAAATTATTAGCGTTGCAGCAAAATACTGATGAAAACAATATAAAAGCACTTGGCTTTTATCGCAATGAACTTGATTTGAATCCTCAATCCATTTCCACATTAAGCAATTTTGGAGTGATTCAAAAAAGGATTAATAAACTCGATGCTGCGTTGAAATACATGAAAAATGCAGTGGAGCTCAATCCATTTTATATCACAGCGCGAGTTAATCTACTCGCGTTAAAAATAACTCTTTCTAATCAGTCCGCTGAGTCAAAGGGTCAGGTTCTTGAAGATGTTGTTGACTGTCTTTCTGTTCCATATCAGATCGCGCCAATTTCTCCAATATTGTTGACTATGATCTATCGATTAGAGAAAAAACTGAGTTTGGACATTGATGGTAAGTTGAAACATAGCCCTGTTGACACAGCATTTCATTAGATTTAGTTGGAATGAAGTCTTTTTTTTACACCATAATGGCGTGGATTATATAAAAAATATAACTGGCAACCAGGAGTCCGCCGAAAACACGACCTATAATTTTTTTTCTTGATACGAAAACAAAGATGGTTAATATGAGGGTCGCAACAATATTGAATATGACTGAATAGTTCAAAGTCAGATCAAGCGGAACTGGTCGTACCATTGCTGTTGCTCCCAGGGTAAAGAGAATATTGAAAATATTTGAGCCAAGAACATTGCCGATGACCATATCTCCCTTTTTGTGAATTGCAGCAATTATGGATGCGATCAATTCGGGGAATGACGTACCTGGTCCGATGATCAATAATCCGATTATTCGTTCAGATAATCCCATGGATTTTGCCATCCCTGTAGCACCGTCAACAATAAAATCTCCACCATAGACTAGACCGAACAAGCCGAGAATAATCAAAATGATGTCTTTCGGAAGAGAAGATGTAACTTCTGTAGTTGGAGCATCGTCCTCAGTATCTGACTGCGCTTGTGGCGCGCGTGCGGCATGGTATGTATAGTACATGAAAATAGCAAAAAAACAGAAAAAGATGAGTCCATGACTGAGCATTAGTTCGTGATAATTGATATGGTCAAAATAGAGTTCATTGCCACAAATTCCGATCATCAAAGCAGCAATTAAGGCCATTGGAAAATCTTTACTGGCAGCATGTTGATTGATTTTGATTGGAAAAAAAAGAGCTACAGCGCCGAGAATCAGTAAGAGATTAAAGATGTTACTTCCAAGAATATTACCAATTGCCAGATCTGTATTACCGCCGAAAGCAGAGTGCATATTTACAGTGAATTCAGGCATTGAAGTGCCGAAGGCAACAATAGTGCTGCCAATGACAAGTGGTGGGATGTTGAATCGTTCAGCTAGTGAAGAACCGCCTTTGACCAGGATATGTGCACCATATATGGCAAGGGCTAAACCAATAAGGATAAAAAATATGTCCATTTGTATTTCTCCATGCAGCTTGAAATCTGATCAGAATTATTGTACCATCTGTGACAAAGTCGGTCAAACAACTAATTTCGATGAGATGTTGTAAAAGAATTATTATGTAATAATAATTTTTCAGATGAAATAAAGGGAGAAAATATGTCTTTAATAATCGATAATAATATGATTGTCAGTATGCATTATACTTTAACAGATGATAATGGAAAAGTAATTGATAGTTCAGTTGATTCAAAACCAATGGATTATTTACATGGAGCAGGATTTATCATTCCTGGTTTGGAGAAAGCCTTGACTGGAAAAGCCAAGGGAGATTCTTTAATGGTAAAAGTAGAACCAGTAGAAGGATATCGAGAAATAATACCTGATTTAATACAAGTAGTACAAAAAGAAGTTTTCCAGGGAGCGGAGACAATTGAAGAAGGGATGATGTTTGATGCTGAAGCGCCAGATGGGATAATTCATCATATTGTAATAAAAAAAGTTGATGGAGAAGAAATTACAATCGATTCAAATCATCCATTAGCTGGAGTTGTACTTAATTTTGACGTTAATATTGTTAATATCAGGGACGCTACAGAAGAAGAAATTGCTCATGGACATGTTCATTAGTAGAAAAATATCAATTAAGAAGGTAAAAATATGAAATTCTGTACAGTCATCAATTGTATGGATGGAAGAGTTCAGTTACCAGCAATAAAATATCTTCAGAAACGATTTGATGCTGAATATGTGGATTCCATTACTGAATCAGGACCAAATCTGATTCTGGCTGAAGAAAAAAAAGTTTTGTTAATTCAATCCATACTTGAAAGACTGGAAGTATCAATACAGAAACATAATTCAGAGGGAATCGCAATAGTAGGACATTATGATTGTGGGGGAAATCCTGCGCATGAGGATGAACAACTTATTCATACAAGAAAAGCGATGAAATTTATTCGTCAGCATTATGAAAATATAGAAATAATTGGGTTATGGATTGATCAGAATTGGATTGTTCATGAACTTACGACGTAACAAGTCAAACTAAGTAGATGAAAAAGTTTTACCATTTTTTATTTAAACATAAGCTGATAGTAATAACCTTATACATAAGTACTATTATTTTCTCGCTATACAAGATAAGTACAATTTCCTACGATTTTAATATTGAAAATTATTTTCCGCAGAATAATCCTGTAAAAGAAAAGTATGATGAGTTTCGAAAAACCATTGAAAATGATGATGATAAAGTAATTGTATATATATACAGAGAGTCTTCGGGTGATGTACTGGATAAGGAGCTTATTGACTGGATTTTTGAAATTGAAAAAAAACTTGAAAAAATGGAATATTTCAGTCGTGTAGTCAGTATAAACAGTTTGAAGATTTCTTATGTTGAAGATTTCATGCTGAATTTCAAAACTGTCCGCGAACTTCTTGATAAGAAAATGGACAGGGAATTGATCAGAAAACGGATATTAGCTTCACCTATCATAATCGATAATATTATATCGAATGATCTAAAGACCACGCTCATAGTTTTAAGATTAAATAGCAGATTCAATGATGATATTGGCCGGGAAAAAATGAGATCAGCACTTTATAAGTTGATTAATGCTGAAAAAAAAGGATCATTTGAGGTTTTAATCAGTGGTATTCCATATATAAGAGCTCAATATGTAAAACTCATAAAGAGTGAACAGGGAAAATTTCTTCCAATGGCACTAGGACTTCTTTTTGTATTATTGGTAGTTATTTTTGGAAATATACCATTTGTGATCTTCACTTTTATTATTATAATTGTATCGAGTTTGTGGACGATGTGTATTATGTCTATAAATGGAGCTCCGATCACGATATTTACTTCTGTTATACCACATATATTAATTGTAATAGGGATTACAAGTAATAAGCATGTTCTATGTGTTGTGCGTTTTAAGAGGAAATTAATATCGTATGAAAAGATTGCAGAAGTTTTTTCTCATATGTATTTACCAT
>DAOVTB010000225.1 GCA_030633305.1 Candidatus Muiribacteriota bacterium | reverse complement strand
CAAAAGACTTATCAATCTTTCGCCCTCTGGTTCATCTGGATTAAATTCATACTTCAGACCTGAAGTCTGAAGCACACCCCTTTGAGGAGTGCATAACGATTCAAGCAAAGCTCTTATGTCCTCCCCTTTCATATTCAAAAGAATAACATCATTATCAAATGGCAAAAGATCGTGAAGCATCCTGACAGTAAAATCACCTTTTTTGAGATCAGAACGAATTCCTGCACTATTTTGAAAAGCGAGTTCAGCTTTACAGATAGTCTTCATAATATCTGTAATCACATTACCAATGACACTTTCTGCATAATATTCATTTTTATAATCTGCATCAATACGTGCAAAGACCTGATTCATTATGCTGTCAATCTTCCTGACATATTCATTAATCTGCTGAGACATTTTCAAATCTGGTGATATTTCATCCTTTTTTACAAAAACTCTTTCAGTTGAATCAATTTTTAAACCATTATCATTAAAAATAATATCAACCAGTTGAATATTTGTTCCCTTTGCACTTCCATCGTGGGCAACAATATAAGAATCTCCAATTTTTGAAAACCTCATATCAGTTCCATATTCCAAAACCTGAATTATATCAATTCCTAGTTTAGACAGCTCCTTAAGCTCTTTTAGGTTTACTGTTGCGTCCAATTGAGTAAGCGCTATAATTAAATCAACATTTTTTTCTTTAAGAGTTTGAATAAATTTTGGAAAAGAATCTTTCATATTTAGAAAATCGAATCCTTCTGTATTTCCTTTTTCAGTCAAACTTGCAGTTTCCGGTGGAACAAGTCCTAGAATACCAACCTTTATAGCACCTTTTTCTATAATTTTGATAAATTCAAATTTACATCCTTTTTTACTTTTATCAATCATATTTGTGGCAAGATAAGTGAAATTGGAAGCCTTAAGGTTTCTCTCAAAAACCATGGCACCAAAATCAAATTCACGATTTCCAATCAACATGCCATCTATTCCGACATGATTCAAACAATTGATTACTGCTTCGCCCTGTGTGTAATACGCTTCAGGTGTACCTGAACTGTTGTCACCACAATCAAGTACAATAAGATTTCCATCCTTCTCTTTTCTTATTTTTTTTATCAGTCCACTCATGTATGCCAGTCCGCCAAGATACTTTCCTTTATTATCTCCATCTTTAGAAATTTGAGGAAGTAATGAACCATGTAAAACACCTGTAAAAACGATAGATAGTTTCCTGGTTGGAGACCTTTTTTTCCAGATCAAAACGGAAGCTACCACTACAATGATCAATATCAGAATTGTTATTATTTTTTTCATTTTATTCCTGAATTCTGGTAATTTACTTTACACCAGATAATTTTTTTTATTATAGCATATTATTTCTTTGAGGAAACAACTAAGTTGGCGCAGGGGTCAAAGCAACTTTCATGAACTTGATTATTTTACTATTATTTTTTCTCTGTGATTCAATCTTTTTTTATCTTGTTAATCCTGTCTAATCTTCATTTTTCTTTGCAGCTTTGTGTGAATAATTGTCAAATTCTAATAAAAATGTTATTTTATTTTCAATATTCAAATACCTAGATTTAAGGGAGAATTCATTATGGATTCATATAAAAAAATTATAGTAACCGGGCATTTAGGCTTTATTGCATCAGCTTTTTGCCATATGTATAAGAATAAGTATGAAATAACAGGTGTAGATTTCAATGGTCATGGTTCAATGATTGAAAACCTAGTCGATGGTGTCAAAGACATTCGTGCAGATATTTCTGATACCGATCAAATGAAGTCACTTTTTGAGGAAATAAAACCTGATGCAATAATAAATTTTGCGGCTGAAAGTCATGTTGACAGAGCAAATGAAAACGATCTGGGTTTCTGGAAATCAAATGTTCTCGGTGCTCGGAATCTAGCACTTCTGGCTTGTGAAAATAATATCAGAATGGTACATGTATCTACTGATGAAGTCTATGGCGATGCAGAAGAAAATAATGAACCATGGACTGAAAATTCCAGAATTTCACCTAAAAATGCATATGCCGTGACCAAAACAGCTGCCGAAATGATGCTGCAAGCATATTGCAACAGTTCAAAACATAATCTTGATGTTGTTATTACAAGAGGCGCAAACACTATAGGTCCTAGACAGTTTCCAGAAAAAGCAGTCCCAAAAGCAATATGGTGTTTCAATACTGAACAGCCATTTCCACTTTTCAGAACCCCGGCTAAAAGAATGTGGATGTATGTTGATGATCATGTTACCGGAATCGAAGCTGCTTTGAGATTGGGTAAAAAAGGAGAAACCTACAATCTGGCTCCAGGATTTGATTCGGAAGCAATAACTGAAGTTGTGATTGAAAAAATAAGATCTATTATTGGAAAAGGGATAATCAATAAAGTTGATGACCGTGACAATTATGATCTTCGATACTGGATGCATGCTGAAAAAGCAAAAAATGACCTGAAATGGGAAGCACAATATGATCTGCAAAAAACACTTTCATCTACTGTAAACTGGTACATGGATAATATGGATTGGTTAAAAGCAGCTAACATGCATTTCAAATAAAAGAAAAAAATTTTACCACGAAGAATACGAAAAAAAAGAGAAGGAATAAAATGGAAAACAAAAATATTTCAACTGCATCAAAATTAAGTACATTTGCAACTTTCATAAAACTTGCTGGTACAACTCTTGGTTTGATTTGCATAATCATGGGGTTTTTATATATCAGAGATATCTACAAAATTGTTCATCAGGGAATTACTAATCCTGAAATTTACAATGAAACTATTGATAAATGGGCCAATATCTTAGGCGGGCCTGAAGCACTAGTCATAAGATACAATGATCAGAAAATCACATATGATAAGGCAATTGCTATGGTTGTAATATGCATGGGACTGTTCGTTTTAACCTGGATAGTACTTGGCTTAATGGCAACAGGTGCAAAAATCATTTACTGGACTACAACTCAAACTGATAAAAGCAAAGAAGCACTAGCTATCTAATAAGGCTGCAGCAATCTGAGCTCCCAATAATGCATTATTCTTTACAAGTGCTATATTTGCTATAAGAGATTTTCCTTCAGATAATTCAACCATTCTTTTCAGAAGAAAAGGAGTTACAGCTTTTCCATTTATTCCATTTTCCTGACAGTCGTACAATGCGTGTTTGATGTTATCATTGATTTCATCTTGAGGAATCTGATCTTTTATTGGAATAGGATTGGTAACAATCATTCCCTGATCAGGAAAAATGATTTTCTGGGCTTTAAAGATTTCTGCAATTTCTTCAACAGAATCTACTCTTTCATGAATATTCACGCCACTTTCTCTAGTATAAAATGCTGGGAACTCGTCAGTTCCATATCCAAGCACACAGATCCCCTCAGTTTCTAAATACTCAGCAGATCTAGCAATATCAAGAATAGATTTTATTCCAGCCGAAACAGCAAGAACTGGGGTTCTTGAAAATTCTCTCAGATCTGCGGAAATATCATGACTCAAATGAACATCAGTATGGACTCCGCCAATTCCTCCAGTAACAAAAACATCAATTCCTGCCATAGCAGCACATATCATAGTTGAAGAAACGGTTGTTGCCCCATCAAGTTTTCGTGCAATTACAACTCCCATATCTCTGCGGGATACTTTAACAACATCTTGACCTTTTTTTCCTAGAGTATTGATCTCATCTTTGGAAAGTCCAATACATGGTACTCCACTTAATATTGCTATAGTTGCTGGAATGGCGCCTTCTCTCCGTATTATATCTTCAACTTCCAGCGCAACTTCAACATTTTGAGGAAATGGCATTCCATGAGAAATTATCGTAGATTCAAGTGCAACTACTGGTATTGATTCTTCTAGTGCCTCTTTAACTTCATCTGATATAAAATATGTTTCATTTTTTTTCTTTTTTATTTTTTTCGCCATCTTATTTACCAACTCTTGTTGCTAATTCCTGAGGAGCAATTCTCGGCGAATGCGCACCACAGCTTTCTTTATTATCAAGTTTACTGAGTCCTTCACTTTCTGGATAAAATCCAAACTGTCTTAGAAGTGCAAGTTTGGGGAGGACATTATTTTCAAGATCAATATGGAAAAAACCAGGGAAAATATCAGGATTATCAGTTATAAGTTTGAAATATTCTGAATATTTCTTAGGAATCTCAACCTCACCACCAACACATATTTCATGACCAGTAAATACAAATTCAGGTAACAGGTATGGACAAAATTCCAGTACAGCTTTATCAGCATACTCCCTATACAATTCGGTCTGTGGAAGTAATGAAAGAAGGCTTGGTAATATCCTGGCCCCCATCATCCGAAATGATATCATTTGAAATAATGACTGGTTAAAATCCTCAAGTGTTTCAAATGGAAATCCCCAGATATAAAACGCATCTACACGTGGAAAAATTTTAACAGCTTTTGGTATAATTTCAAGACTTTGAGCTGCAGTAAAACCCTTTTTTGTTAATTTAAGGATCTTATCTGAACCAGATTCAATCCCAAACCTTAGTTCCAGACAACCAGTATCAGCCATAGCATGCATCATATCCATATCAACCAGATTCACACGCCCAAAGGCTTTCCACTCTACATCAAGTTTTCTCCGCTTCAATTCACTACAGAAATCAACCACATGATCACGTGTTGAAATAAAAAATTCGTCCTGGAATAAAAAAAGATCAACACCGGCTTCTTTATTTAAATATTCCATTTCATCGACTATGTTCTTAGGCGTTCTTGAATAACTTTCCAGATTCCATACTGGAGCCACTGAACAAAATGTACATGGATATGGACATCCTCTACTTGTCATAATCCCATAACCAGCATATTTACTAAGTTCTATCTTTTCAAAAGCCGGGAATGCAATCTGATCCAGATCAGTTATCCTATTGCAATCTGGATTATGAAATATTTTATCACCTTCTCTATAAGATATTCCAAGCACTGTCTCAAGTGATTTATTTTTAAGTAATGCTTCTATTAACTGAATACCACTTTTTTCAGCTTCTCCTCTTGATATAAGATCTATCCATGGAAATCTCTCAAGTATTTTATTCTCAACAGCTTTTGCACCAACGCCACCAAGAATTATCTTTTTTCCAGGAAAAGCCTTTTTGATCTCTTTAATAGCATTTATTGTAAAGGGTAATAAATTTGCCATACACGAAAGACCAATTATTTCTGCAGGATCAGCAAGGTATTCAATCAGATTGTTCAAATCGAATGGGTCTTCATAATCCGACATCTGATAATCACGGAAATCGACTTTATAGCCTTCGTTTTCAAGTGCCTTTGATAAATACAGACATCCTAGTGGGACATGTGCCTCTTTCTCGATTTCTTCACCATAACGCATAAAAAGCATATTCAAGTTCAATAAAGTAAGATCTGCCATTCTATTTATCCTTATCAACTTTAGGTGGAAAAAAAGGCCTGTCAGGTCTAATCCCTTTAGTCATCGATGGTCTATCTGGCCTTATCCCTCTTGACACCGCTTCGGTATTATCAATTATATTCATATCTCCATCAAAATTAATCATATTAATGTCATTTTGCTGTGCATCAGGATTGTTATAAATTGCATTATCAATATCATTTTTTTCAGCTGTAGCTTCAGAAGTCAGTTTTTTGGAATCTGCTTCATCAGTTAATTTCTTCTTAATCGGTGGTATAATTTTTTCAAGTTTTTCCAATAAAGGATGATCAGATCTTATCCCACGAGTTATAGTATCAAGTTTAAGGTCTGATGGAAGCTTAGTCCTTTTCTTAATTACTTTATCATCTGTTACTTCTTTTAGATCTGGTGGTCTTATACCACCACACATTGGTGGAGTTTCACTACAGGCAGTGACTGAAAATCCAAGAGCAGCTATCATGACTGCAGCAACTTTACCCAAAAGCGAAGATTTATGTTCCGGTTTTACTTCAGTTTCATCAATGATAACTTTCAGTTGTTCTTCTGTTACCGCTTTCAACATCATGATCTCAGAAGGATTCAATTCAAGGCCAATTGTATCAGCTGCTTTTTCACGTTCTGATAAAAGCAACTTTTTAAATTCTGCATCAACAGCAGCCTTTTTAACAAGTATTTCAATGCCATATGGAATTTCACCAACTGGTTGGCCACATCCTGGCGGTCTACCTCCAACTATAGTAGTTCTGATAGCTTCCTGTTCTTCTTTACGATTTTTCATGAAAAACGGCCTCCAATACAATTGCTATATTTCAATTTTCTATATTATATCAGATTTATGATTTTTCGTATATCGATTCGTATTATGATTTTGCATATTTAAAAAGGTTGATTTTTTTTAGATAACTTTTGATCAAATTGTTCATAAAATGATTACGGGTTGAATATGGGGCGTTTGGTATTTTAAAACACCTACTTTATCAAACTGCTATATATTTTATTAACTGTACTCATTTTCAATTTACCACTACCTGACAAATGACCTATATTTTTTGTTGGCATTAGTTTTTCTTTCTGAATACAAAAGATATAAGTCTTGGAATTTCTTTTTCAGATTTATCGTCAAACCATTCATTTATTTCCAATAATTCAAATCCATTATTTTTTGAATTGTCAACAAAGTCAGAAATGTGATGTGTAAAAACTTTTAACTCTTCAACTCCACTTTCAGTCTCGTATTTTGCTTTACTTCCTATATATTGTTTAAAAGGATGCAATTCGCTTATAAAGAAAATCCCATTTCCCATAAGCTTCATATTTGCCTGATTAAAAATATGGTTCAAATCATCAATGTGTTCAAGAGTAAGATTTGAAGTTACCAGGTCTGCGAATTGATTTTCGATTTCCCACTCTTTATTAAGATCAACTCTTTTAAATTCTGCTCTACTATTAGCTGTTTTCTCTTTGGCAAGATTTAACATTTCCTGAGAGAAATCAAGTCCGATCACTT
>DAOVTB010000089.1 GCA_030633305.1 Candidatus Muiribacteriota bacterium | reverse complement strand
GTTAGATTATTATATCCTTTATCGATTAGAAGCTCGATTATATCGCCAGAAGATCCACCAGCACTTCCATAAATATCAATAGATCCATGCTCAGCTTTGGTAAGTCCAGATTCCAGATCATATTCTGTGATCATATCTATTTCATCATCAAAAAATTCAATTCTTATCGGATTTGAGAAATAAGGTGAAAAAACTTCAATGACACCTCCAAATGATCTATATTGATATGCAGTCGACAGGTCTTCACCTGAAGCATATCCAATTGATTCAATTTTCTCAATAAACTCTCCCGGTTCAATCTCCTGATTCTTTTTAAAAGTCATTTTTTCAACCGAAAAAAAATGTGGCTCAATAAAAGTGGATACAGGTAATATTATGATACAGTTCTGTTTTGGGTCTAACCGTCTAATATCTGAATAGTATCGGTCAACTTCTGATATATGAACTTTATCCTGTTTCTGCAACTTTTTATTTGATGGAGGAATAAGCAATATCAAGTCCTGGAAAACTGATTCAAGGAAATTATGAACAACCTTGGCTTTTTTATAATTATCAGTAATATACACAATCTGAGAACAATTTTTTTCTTTTTTCTGGAATTTGAAAAACAATGCAGTCATGAACTCGTTCATGCTTTCTTTTATTCCAAGAAGTTCTACATTACTATTCCTCTTGATCGCATTATGATATATTGAACGAAAAAATATTTCTGCAATATGATTCACTATTTACTTTTCTCCAGATTTCAGATATAATAATCAGAATTAGTTTGAGTTTTTAATTATAAGTAAATGGGTTTATTGTGTCAAATATGAATAACAAAAAAATTGTTTTTTTTCTACTTTTGATTATCGTTATTATACTTCTGGCAGTTTCTGGAATATTATTCATAATTTCAAGATTTTACGATAACCTTCTTATTCTAGATCTTATCTCGTATGTGATTGCAAATCTTACAGTAATTCTTGTTATAATTTGTTTTTCAGCAATAAGTATTTTCATGGTTATTAATGCTATTATTGCTCACCGAATTAAAAAACAGGAAAATCTATTCTTTCTTGATATCCTGAATAATATCCGAAGTCAAGCTTCTCAAATTGACCTTTTGAATCTTATTACTTCTGAGTTAAAGAGAGTTTTTTCAGGAAAATTCTGCTGCTATTATTCATACAACCGTGCTGAAAAAGAATTTACACTTGTTTTACCTGAAAATAATGATCAATACACAGTTAATATCAGCGATGATATCTGTAAAATTCACCTAAACAACGAAAGTTTCGATCTTTTTAATATTACGGATTTGAAAGAATCTTTTGAATTTGAAACTAATGATTCCCTCTATATAGTTTTTCCAGTACATTATGAGAAAAAATTATCAGGTCTTATCATTGTCTCAGAAACTGAGATTTCTATTCAGGATTCTGTATCAGTAAGTGAATTTTCCCTTACCGCAGTCAATATACTGGGATTATCTATTCAAGCTGAACAGATCAATACTCCTGTTTCAACACCTGTTACTTTGCGAAATACTTACTTACAATCACAGATCTCTTCTATCCTTGATAAAGAAATTGAACGTGCTGACAGGTTCCAGAATAACCTCAGTGTAGTTTCCGTTTCAATAGATCCACAGATGATAGATAAATACTCCATTCTTCCAGATTCACCAATATATTCTGAGTTTTTGAGTATATTCAGTCATGCAGTCAGGAGTTTTGATTATTTATTTCTTCTTTCTGAGCAGGAAAGTTTTTTGATGATACTTCCTCAATCTGAATCCAACCAAGCTCTTGAATTATGTGAAAGAGTCAATGAAGAAATTGCTAAAAAGAACTTTTATATTCCACTCATCGATAAAAAAGAATCTTTAACTCTTTACTGGGGAATCACTTCCTACCCGGAAGATACTACTTTAAAAGCAACTCTACTGGAAAACGCAGAGCTTTCCTTAAAATCAGCTTTGGAAAATTCCAATCAAACTGTAATCTATAAATCCCTTTACGAATAATCTGGACATTTCATGAGCGATCTTTGAATTTTTCTGCGCTATTTTAAAAGTTCAAAATACAGAAACAGTATTCCTCACTTTAAAATAGCTTGAAAAATCCAAATCTCATCTCATGAAAGTCCAGATTTAGAATGATTAAAAATAGATAAAAAATCAGGCAGTTTTCCGTCTTTTTCTGAAAGCACAGGCTCCTTAACTGGCCATGGAATATTCAGTCCAGCAGAATCCCATTTAATACCAGCTTCACTGTTTGGAACATATTCACTGGTAGTAAAATATTCTACTAAAGCCTTATCAGAAACGACACAAAATCCATGAGCAAATCCAGGAGGTATATAGAACAATTGAGTCTCTGTATCGGATAATTCAACTGCTGCAAACTGACCAAAAGTTTCAGAATCATTTCTTAGATCAAGAGCAACATCAAATATCTTCCCCAGCAATACTCTCAAAAGCTTTCCCTGACCATATGGATGTTTCTGATAATGAAGTCCACGTAATACATTTTTTTTTGAAGATGACTGATTACATTGAAGAAAATTTACATCAATACCAGCATCTTTAAAACTGCTTTTCTTATAAATTTCAAGAAAGCTTCCACGTTCATCATCAAATTTGTCAGGAGTGATCAATACCAAATCTTTTATATCAAAGTATTCAAATTTAAAAGGCATACAATCAATCCTCCAATAAATAATTTATATTCTACCATATTCAAATCAATGTTTAGCCTTGTTCTGATAAATATATATTGTAGGTCCAATTCCTGGGACTACAATTTCTTTTTTCAGGATTAATTCTTTTTTCAATGATTCATAGAATCCGTATTTTTCTGGAAATTTCTTACTATTTTTATATACAGGTCCAATATTCCATCCATTTATAATGACAAAATCTGACTTTCTCATTATATGACTCAATAAATTTTTATAACTTTTCCTGATTGATTTCATCCAGTTGGGATCAGTTACATTTGAATAATAAACAGGTATTTTCACTATTTTATAACGATTGCATGACGGTATTGATTTTGAACTTATTGGCGGAACATCATTTTCCAGAAAAATAGTATCACCAGATTTGGCATTTTTAAAAATCCATTCCCTTGCAATATGTCTTGAATCCCTTTTCAATAGTAGGTTTTTCCACTTTAAAGTTGGTATAATCGAAGTTGAAACAATGCAAAAACATACAAAAAATGAAAAATACTGTGGCACAGAATACTTGATTTTCTTATTTGACCATGGAAAAAATACTGCCAGACAGATAAATGGTAATCCCAGATATAAATAGTTTACATGTGGTATTGATCCTTTTAAATAAACATAAAAAGAAATTACTGCTGAAAGAGGTATTAAAAGAAATTTTCTTGAATGAATGTAAAAAAATGAAAGAGGGAAAAAAATACAAATTAAAAATACTCCAAAACTACCAAAGATACCTCCCAGCCCATGTCTAATTGCATATAAAAACGAATTACTGAAACCAAGATAATATATATGTCCAGATTCTTTGATCATACCGGAGAGTTTATTCAGATCAGAAAGAAAAACATCTGGTGTGATGATAGCAAAAGGAGTTGTAATTATGAATCCAATTGAAGCAGCAAGTAACTGCAAAAAAAATCTTTTTAAACTAAAACCTGAACTACAAGCCAGTATCATCATCAACAAAACAATTGCACCAGCATTATACTTCGCGCCTGTAGCCAGTCCTATAATAAAAAATGGCCAGTAATTTGAATTATTTTCAGATTTAAGAAATAGATAAACCGAAAACATCATAAGAAACATCATAATTGCATCAGGTTTTATAATATGAGAAAGGTAAATAACAGGTTTTAGAACTACAAAAATTATTGCCGGCAAAAGAGCAATGGTTTTGGACAGATAAAGTTCTGCTATTTTGTAAATCAAAATTGCACATAATGCCGTAGAAAAAAATGATACTAGTCTTCCTGAAATTATATACACCGTTGGATTATTTTGAAAAAACATTCTAATATCAGCGAATGATGCATTTCCAAGAAGTATAAATGTAACACTTATAACACCATAGATTACAAATAATAAATACATCTGAAGAGTTGGATAAATAAACCATTTGGGGTTTAATCTTGTTGACATCAACTTTCCGGTTCTAACAACTGTATTCAGTTCATCATAAAGATAGAAATGTGCAGTATAATATAACAATCCAGGCCAGGAAAGAAACAGGAGGATTCCAACAGGAATAAATTTTAGCATGATATTGAATTATAATGAATTACAGATTCAATGTAAATAACTAATTGATGTCAAAATTAGTTTATACATTTTCCAACTATGCCGATAATTGACATGAATACATATTTATAATATACTTACAGCTTATAAAAACAGGAATATTCTATGAAAAAAATCGCATTTACAGTTATTATTACCTTATGTATTAGTTTGATCTATTTCCTCGTGATTACTACCCCAAAAAACACTGTCAAAACAACTGCATCAAAACCCGTAAAAGTTGTTCCTTCAATTAGTAAAATTGCAATAGAAGAGGCAAACCAATATTTATCCAACGGGAAATTTAACATTGCTATTGATCTTTATAAGTTAGTTTTAAAGGAAAATCCCAATGATTTTGAATGTAATCTGAATTTGGGAAACTGTTATTTATATCTTCATGACTTTGAAAAAGCCGAATTATACTATAAATCAGCTATTAAATGTGATCAGTCTATGCCTGAACCATTTGTTAATTTAGCCCTTATATGCCGTAAAAATAATGACATTAAAGGCAGCATCGATAATTATCTTGAAGCAATAAAATTAAGACCTGAATGGGATATACCAAATCATGCCCTCGCTTACATTTATGAACAATCTGGCGATATTGATAAAGCGATGAAATATTATGATTTAACATTAAAATATAATCCTGATCATGTAATCACTTATTTTAATCTTGGAAATATCATGTTGGAACATAACAATACTCTCAGGGCACTAAAGCTTTTTGAACAAGCAATACTTATAGATCAGAATTTTGCTGAAGCTTTTTTTAAAATCGGAACAATTCATTATAAATTTGGAAAATTCAATCAGGCTCTTATACATTTTAAAAGAGCTGAACAGTTAAAGCCTGCCATACAGGATATATACTTCAACCTTGCAGCGTCATGTTTTGAAACTGGAAAAATGGACGAAGGCATGACATATATCAATCTTTTTCTAAATCTAAAACCTGATAATGAAACAGGTTTGAAATTAAAAAATGTGATTTCAAATTCCTTGAAAGGAGAAAAAACTAATGTTTCAGAATGATAATGTCACGGTAATCATTCAGAGAGATGAAGATACTTCATTTTTTAAGATCATGGGCGAACTTGATGCTTTCTCAGCATATGATTTTAATAAATTTGTAAAAAAAGTAATTCCCACTCTGACGGATATTATAGTGATAGACCTTAGCGAATGTAAATACATCAGCAGTAGCGGAATCAGTTCATTATTTTACATCTGCCGCCTTTGTAATGAATCAGATACCAGCTTGACTATATCTTATCCTTCAAAAGCCATTTTCCGCCTTTTTAAAACTGTAAACCTTCATAAACTTGTTGACATTGAAAATGTAATGTCATGAAAAAACTTAATATTTCACTTGTTCAACACAGTATTAAAGAAGGAAAAATTGAGGAAAATCTTAAAACAGTACGAAATATCGTTACAGATTTTTCCTCTAAAGATATAGATCTGCTTGTTTTCCCGGAATTATTTCTCACTGGTTACCCATACTCAAGGTTCAAAGAATCAGCATCGGAAATCAGAAAATCCCCTGAAATGGATTTTCTAACAAAACTAGCTGAAAAATCAGGAGTTTGGATAACAGGAGGTAGTTTTATTGAAAAACAAAATGATTCATACTTCAATACAATGCCACTAATTGATCCCAAAGGTAAAATTGTAGACACTTATCGAAAAATTCATCTTTTTTCTCCGATGGAAGAAGATAAATACTTTACTCCCGGTAATTTGTTAAAAACGGTAAAAACTGATTTTGGTACAATTGGATTATCTCTTTGTTATGACATAAGATTTCCTGAAATGTTCAGACTCATGTCAATGCAGGGAGCTGAAATCATCATTGTTGCTGCCGAATTTCCCGAGCCCAGGTTAGATCATTGGTTAACACTTCTAAAAGCCCGAGCAATTGAAAATCAACTTTATATTGTTGCAGTAAATCGATGCAAGGGAAACCGATTATATAATTTTCTTGGTAATTCCGTTATCATAGATCCATGGGGGGAAATACTTGTAAATGCTGAAAAAGAAGAAGGGATTTTTTCACATGAAATCGATCTTTCTTTTGTTCATGAGGTAAGATCGCGAATCCCCAGTTTTCAAGATACAAAAAGAGAATTCTTCAATCTAACACCTAAACTTTAAAAAAGGTTAAGAAACCTATTGAAAGGTTTCTGCATTTTAGCTCTTTTAAAGTTTTTTGGTTCAACGAGTTTAATGTTCTTTATAAATAAGTTATAACCAACAATAATTTTCCTATCAGACAGATTTTCTTTTACTAAAGTCTTTAACGTAACAAGTTGATTTTTTCTGTCTCTGAAAATATATCTGCCAAAAACATCAAATAAAAACCACATTCCATTTATTTTAACAAATGCTACATTGAGACTGGCATCCTTGTTTTCACTATATATCCTGCTATAACCAGCATCCATTCCTGCATAACAACATAAGATTGTAAAAATATCTGCTAATTGATCAGACTTGCCATAACCACGAATAATTATATTCAGTGGATGATCATCAATAACCTTAAATCCGACAGGTATTTTGGATGAAACATTTTCAATAACCCAATTGAAAATTGCGATTGCCTTTTCTATATCTTTGATTTTACCAGACACAATTTCAGAAGAAATTGATTTATACATCCAGTCACGATAAAAAAAACCAGAAAGTTTTGCATATAAGGGAATTTTTATTGAACTTACTTTGTAATTAATTCCAATTGTATACTCAACCGGATAATTCATGACCAATATGATTATGATAAATATTACAAATAAAAGGATGAATTTTTTCATATGAAAGCAATACAATTCAGCTCAGATTTCATATTATTTTATAGTATTAATTTAAACCAGCCAGAATTTTTTGAAGTTCCTTTATCTTTAAAGAAATCTCCTTGGCTTCATCAAATTTATTTTCACGAATAAGAACATTAATTTGACTGTTATATGCATCAATCTTTCTTCTGATTTGAATTGGATCGCGTAAAGTATTATCGGTCGATTCAGTTGTGTTTGTTGACTCAGACTGCAATTTAGTTACAATACTTGAATTTAAGCTATCTAAAACATCCTTTGATGTCCTTACTGTATTATTACCAGTATTTCCTTCAAGAAATCCCTCTCCCTTTTTGTCCTGAAATGCAAAGTTCTGGTCAGTAATCATATCGATTGTAGAAACATCTTTAAATTTTCTTGAAGCTGAAATTCCTTTAATAAGAGCAACGGCACCAACAATTGCAATAATTCCACCTGCCATTATACCGGCACCCATTAAAATCGGACTTAAAGCTGCCATTAATCCACCACCTGATGCAGCAGCTGCTGCACCAGTTGCACCAGCAGTTGCTGCAGTTGCAGCGGCTGTTCCTTTGAACATTGCCATTGCAATAAATGCACCTGAAATGCTTCCAACTGCTCCGGTAATTGCCTGTACAACAGTATTACTCATTATTTCACCGACTTTTTTGCCGGTATCCTTTATAAATCCACCAGCTCCCTGAGAAAATGTATTCCGTTCATCTTCAAAGTGAACAACTTTTACTTTTTTTCCATTATATAATCCTATAAATCCATTTTTCAGATGGTCAACTATTAATTTATCACTATATGCAACATACAGTTTCCCAGATTCATCCTGCAGAAAAATTTCGTCAATTCCATTATTTGCAGTAACATTTTTTGCATTATCAAGCGTTACACCATCAGCAAGTTTTTTTACAGTCAGATCCAAATCATATCTGCCAAGTTTTAGATTATCAGCAATCAAAAACGGAGTCGATACAATAGATGAAAAAAAACATAGGATAAGAAAAAGTGAAATTGTTTTCTTCTTTTTCACAGGAAGTCCCTCCAAAATTTTAAATTTTTAATCTATAAAAAAACCTCCGATATAAAAATACCGAAGGCTTTTTAGCTTATAAAATTATTCCTTCATTAATATTTTACCCAATAATCAGCACTTGTCAACCCTTAACCTGTAAAGCATTAAAATAAAATAATAAATAGTTAAAATTCAGCAACAAAAAAGTTTAAAATTTCTTGCCTTATACTTAGAAAAGAGATTTACTGTATAAATACTCTATTCAATTGAAGGAAATATAAAAATGAAAGTTTTAGAAGAAAAAATCGGTAATGTATATAACGTAAAAATCAGTGGGAAATTGGATGCTACAACATCAGGCGAATTTGATACTAATCTTACCAGAATCGTAGATAGTGGTGAAATTGTTCTTGCTATAGATTTCTCAGGACTCGATTACATCAGCAGTGCAGGATTAAGAATTTTTCTTATCCTTCTCAAGAAAATAAAAAAAGCTGATGGAAAACTTGCCTGTCATTCCATGAATGATAACGTAAAGGAAGTTTTTGTTATTTCAGGTTTTTCATCTATTATTCCGATTTTCCCTACTGCCGAGGAAGCCCAAAGCAGTTTTGAATAAAATACATTCTTGATATTAGAGAAATTCACGGGCAATTAATTCATCATTAAAATCAATTGTTCTATCATTCAGAATTTGGTATGTTTCATGACCCTTACCAGCAATTATTAATACATCGCCCTTTTTAAGGTTCGTAACTCCAATTTTAATTGCTTCACGCCTGTCAGATTCAACTATAAATGAGTCTGTATTTGTATCTATTCCACTAATAATATCTTTAATAATAGCTTCAGGTTGCTCAGTTCTGGGGTTATCGCTGGTAATAATGATTTGATCAGATAGTTTTTGAGCAATCTCCCCCATAAGTGGTCTTTTAGTTTTATCGCGATCTCCGCCACATCCAAAAATAGTAACAAGCTGTCCACAACAAATATCCCTAGCTGTTTCCAGTATATTTTCTAAACTATCTGGTGTATGAGCATAATCAATAATAACCAGTGCATCACGATTTTCATCATATACCTTTTCAAATCGACCGCATACAGCTTTAAACTCTGAAATAATATTAATAATTTCTTGTAAAGGTACTGGAAATATTGATCTGGTAATAGCTATTGATGCTAGTATATTATAGACATTGAATCGTCCAAGAATTTCTGATTTTACTTCAAAAGTTTCTGATGACGACAAAGCAGTAAGTTTAAAACAAGTGTTCTGCATATTGATATTTATTTCAGATGCATAATAGTCAGCAGTCTCATCTTTAATAGAATATCTGATGCAAAATTCAGGATGTTCTTTACATAATCTTAAACCATATTTATCATCAGAATTGATAATTTTAGGTTTATCAGGATCATTTAATTCAAACAGCTTTTTCTTGGCAGCATAATAGTTTTCAAAATTTCCATGAAAATCCAGATGATCCTGAGTCAGATTCGTAAAAACAGCTCCATCAAACTCTATAATGTCAACTCTTCCAAGATCTAATGAATGAGAAGAAACTTCCATAAAACAGTATTCAACTCCCTCATCAACCATACTTGCAAGTATCGATTGAAGTTGTATTATTCTCGGAGTAGTGAGTTGATTAGGATAAAATTTATCCTTTATCCAGATTCCATTTGTGCCAATAACACCTGTTGAAAAACCTGAATGTTTGAAGATATGTTTCAACAAATAAGTAATTGTTGTTTTCCCATTCGTTCCAGTTATTCCAATAATCTTTATTCGACTTGATGGACGGGAGTAAAATATATCTGTTAATTCAATACTTGATTCATGTATATCTCTGGAGAAAACAATTGGATAATCCATACAGCATTTATTATATACATCCTTATCATCAGTAACAATAAGAACAGCACCGCTATCTATTGCTGTCATGATGTAGGAATTACCATCAAAACTAAATCCTCTGTACGCTACAAATATAAAATGAATTCCAATTTGACGAGAATCTTCACTTATACCCCGAATATCTTTGGAAAAATTTTCTTTTGCTTTTTCAGATATTTCAGTAATACTTATACAATTTTTTATTTCTTCAACATTCAATATAATTCACCTAGTTTAAGGATTAATATTTTTTGATCATCTAAAAAGCTTCCAGGCTCAATACTCTGTTCAATTACATAACCTGTTCCTTCAGTTATTTTACATTTTATTTTTCTTTTTTCCAATTCCAAAATAACTTCATTTTCTGTCATTCCAAGAAGAAATGGAACAGTTTTATCAGATTCTGGTTTATCAAATTCCTTTTGCGTTGATGTAAAAAAATGCAGAAAATTATTATTACGTTTAATACGAGATCCTGGAAATGGATATTGATACTTTATAATATCTCCATTTCCATAAAATTTGAATCTCAATCCAGCCCGTGCACATTCACTCTTGACATCTTCGCGTTCAAGACCTCGAAAATCTTCAATCAGGGCATAGGAATAATCAACTAGATTTGTAACTTTATTATCAATTGGTTTATCAGGATGTTCGGTCAAGTATTTCAAAACCTGATCGCAAATAGAACGAAATGGTTTTGCTGCAACTTCTCCACCATAAATTTTTCCCTTTGGTTCATTAACAACAACAAGTAAACTGAATCTTGGCTCTGTAAAATATGGTGCAAAACCAACCATGGATGCAACATAACGATGTTTTGAATATGTCCCATCCTTTTCTATTTTCTGAGCCGTTCCAGTTTTTGCTCCTACACCAAAATAATCCATCTTAACTTTTGATCCAGTTCCAGACTCGACAACCCTTTCCATCATCTGTCTTACTCTTTTACTTGTTTCTTCAGATATTACATGTTTGACTATTTCAGGTACATTTCTTTTAATGATTTTACCATCAAATGTTTCAATAGAATATATAACATATGGCTTTAACATCTTTCCGCCATTAATAATCGTGTTTATTGCATTTAAAAGCTGTAGTGGCGTAACACCAACACTTTGACCAATACTTGTAGCCGCAAGATCAATATCAGCCCATCTTTTATAATTTCTTAGAATCCCTCTGATTTCACCAGGTAATCCAATCCCCGTTTTTTTGCCTAAACCAAAATCTCTCAGATATCTACTCATTCGTTTTTTCCCAATTTTCATTGCTAGTTCAATAGTTCCACTATTACAGGATTTTGCAATTACATCATCAAATGAAAGATATCCATGTTCCTGATGGCATTTGATTTCAAATGATCCAATCTTTTTGTAGCCTGGACAATAAAATAGCTGACTATCACCAATTAACTTTTCTTCAACACCAATTGCTGCAACAGCAAGAAGTTTTAAAGTGGAACCAGGCTCGTACATATCAGTTACAATTCGATTTCGCCTCTCATAATCTTCGCTTTTATTGTATTCATTAAGATTATACGTCGGATAATTCACCATTGCCAGAATTTCTCCAGTATGTGGATTCATAAGAAGAGCACTAATACTGAGAGGTTTGAATTCCTCTGCTGCCTTTAATACTTCTTTTTCAACAATATCCTGTATATTACTGTCAATTGTCAATCTAATAGAATTCCCACCCTTGGGTTCTTTAACAACTGTTTTGCCCTGAGGAATTTCATAACCCCTAACATCAGATTCATATATTTTATAACCAGCTTCAGCCGTTAGATACCGTTCATATTTATATTCAACACCTTCTAATCCAAGCTGTTTTTCACGTCCAACAAACCCAACAATATGTGCAGCAAGAGAATCATTTGGATAAAACCTCTTATCCTCAGTCTTTAAATGGACACCCTTTAATTTTGCCCGGCTAAGAGCTTCCTTTTCTTCACGGGAAATATTCCGTTTTATCCATGAAAAATATCGACTTCTTAGAAGGGCTTTAAGTATCTCTTCTTTTTCCATACCAAGTATAGACGAAAGTTTATTAATGGTTGAGCGATATTCAATAAACTCTCTTGAAGATGCATACACAGAATATGTTACAAGACTTTTGGCCAGGATATTTGAATTCCTGTCGATAATACTACCTCTGGGACGATGAAGGATTACTTTTCGGCTGTGTTGCCTTTTAGCTCTGGTTTTGTAGTATTTATATTTATTTATCTGGATATTGTATAAACGAACAGTAATAACGAAAATTATTCCGATAAAAAATAACATCGCTATTTTTAATCGTATATTTGTAATATTTTTCATGACTATTTACTATAATCTTAAAATCACACTTTGTATATTGTTTTTTATTTTTCAGAATCAATAAACTTTATCACATCGGGTTGTTTCATACCACGACTTTCAGCTATGCTTTTAATTCTTTTTATATTTTTCAATTTAACCAGCTCAATATCAATGTCATTCATTTTCTTTTTCAGTGAATATCTTGATATCTTAACCTTGGTAATCTCTGCTTTAACATCTGAAAGTCTTACATACTGATAAACGTGTAGTACAACAAAGGCAGTCAATAAAATGATCGTTACAAGAAACGAGAGGACAAAATAGTTTCTTTTGTTATTTTTTTCTCTAACTATCTTCTCTGTCTTTAAACCTACTCTTCGTATTTTAGGAATTATTATCCTAGTATTATTTACACCACTGCTCAAAACCTACCTCCACTTTTATTACTATATTTTTTCGATCACTCTAAGCTTTGCACTTCGAGATCTTCTATTTTTTTTAATTTCATCCCTTTGGGGAATAATCGGTTTTTTGTTTATTAATTTTACTTTTTTTTCGAGCTTACATATGCAATCCATCAATGGTCTGCGGCACATACATTTCCCGGAGAGTTCTCTGAATTTATTTTTGACAATCCTGTCTTCAAGAGAGTGGAATGAAATAACTCCCAATCTTCCTGATGGATTCAAATAATCCAGGATTTTATTCAAAAACATTTCTAATTCACCAAGCTCATTATTAACGTAAATACGCAATGCCTGAAATACTTTCGTTGCAGGATGGCGTTTCCCGGTTCTTTTAATTATTTTCTCAACAAGCTGGCTAAGTTGACCAGTTGTTTTGATTATATTGTTCTCCCTTTCTTTAACAATATATTCTGAAATTTTTTTACCTCGCCATTCTTCACCATATTCAATAAATATCTTTTCTAATTCTGCCTGGCTAAATGTGTTAACTACTACACCTGCATCCAGTTCCTGACGATTATCCATCCTCATATCTAAAGGTCCGTCATTTTGAAATGAAAAACCACGGTTTGCATTATCAAACTGTTCAGATGAAACACCTATATCGATCAGAATTGCATCAAAAGCTTTAATACCTGATGATGTACTGATATCTTCGAGATTAGAAAACGAGAAATTTGTCATGGATAGATTATTATATTTTTTCAATAATCTTTCATAATGCATTTTGGTACTCATATCCCTGTCATTGGCATTTACATGCCCCTTTGGTCCGATACTTTCAAGTATTTTTTCTGTATGACCACCATGACCAAACGTTGCGTCAAGAACAATGCTAGCATCAGATAGGTTGAGCATTTCTATTGATTCTTCAAGTAAAACAGGAATGTGATTAAATTCCATCTATAATTTCCATAATTTTTTCTGCATTGTCTTCAAATGATTTTTGAGCTGTATCAATATATTTGCTCCAATTTTTATTATTCCAGATTTCAATTTTATCCATAGCACCTGTAACTACAACATCTTCTTTAATATCTGCAGTTTGCAAAAGATTATCAGGAATCTTTGTTCTTCCACTTCTATCCATGGAGAGAAAGCTTGCTTTAGCACAAACCAATCGAATAAACGATCGGACTTCTTTTTTGGTGTACGAAAGGTTTTCAAGAAATTTTATATACTTTTTCCACTCTGCAAGCGGATATATTATCAGCGATTTATCAAATCCAAATGTAATTACAAATTCTTTTCCAAGATGCTCTCTGAACTTGGAAGGAATAACTATTCGGTTATTTTCGTCAAGGTTATGAAAATATTCACCTAAAAACATTTGCCGTTTCGCCCCATTTTACACCATTTTCTACCAGAGTGTGTCAATTCTATATAATTTCTAAAATAAATGCAAGAGAATTTTGTTAAAAATTTGACATATTTTTTGTATTCTTGACCATCAAACACATAAGTTGGTATAGTTTAATTGTGAAAAAGAGATTAAAAGATATTTTTAAAAAATTAGAGTCCAAAATTAGAACAGTTTTTGTACCTGATAATTATTCAGGTAATGAACTCCCCCTTGAAGAATATTATTTTTCAAAAAAAGTACCATTTACTTCAATTTGCGGGAAAGAAGCGAGCTGCCAGTTGAACTGGATAGAAAATGCTATTTCCTGTTCGCCAGGGTTAAAAATAAAAGCCGCCGGTTTCAGTAAAGACTATTCAGAAAACTGGATCAAAATTGACAGAATTCCGTATAGTACACCGATTCCTTCAGGAAATTTTGATGGTATCGGTATATGGTTACAAACAGATGGTTCTGGTGGAAATTTCCACCTTTCCTTAACGGATCCATCCGGTGTTGAATATACTGTTTCAGATAATTCAGCCCTGAAAATTCCAGGTTGGAGAAAACTTGTTTATTCTTTTAATGAATTCAAAATTGCTGATTGGAGTAAAAAAAAGTCTCAGGAAAAAATGACTTCTTTTATTAATTACTCTTTTTCAATAAACTTGATACCGGATAAAGAAAAAGATGTCCTCAAAGAAAACCTAACGATTGGAAAAGTCTTCCTCATTGATGCAGAATCACCCATTAATTCAATCGACACTGTTTTATCTGGATTTGATTTCATACCTGCAGATTTTTATAGAAATTCTGGTTTTAAATATTCCGAGCTTAATATAGACAATATTGATTTTTTTCTTTTTGCTTCAAGCGGTGATGATTCCATAATAAATATCCTTCCCGAACAGAAAAAAGAGAATGCAGATTGTACAGGAATTAAAGTAAATTATTCCATCAATTCAAATGATCATAACTGCAACCATATAACAATCCGTAGTCTGAAATTCCATGAGATTATCGATTTCAACTCTTTTCATGGACTCATTATAACCATTGATAACCTGACAGAGTCATGCGGAGAACTTAGGTTCACAATTGAAGATGATTCTGGAAACAGAGCAAGTGTTTCACTTTATAGAGTCTTTAATTCTAAATGTGTGAATAGATTTTATATATCAAGAAGCCGTTTCATCCTATTAGATAAACCCCTAAAAAATATATCATCCTACGAATTTTCTATTTCATCTCATTGGAACAATATTCCAATTAAGAATGAATTTTATTTATTTCCACCTGATTTTATTTCAAACAATATAAAAACTGAATCTTTAAATATTCCTGTAGTTACTTCCGAGAATTTACAACCAGTCCAGAAAATACAGGAAGACTGTAAAGTAACAGCGCCGCTCCGAAAATGGTGGGGACTTGATAGAGCTGCGATTTTTATCGAACCTACAAATTTATGTAATTTACGATGTATCATGTGTAATCATGGAAATTTCAGTTTCAAAAGACCAATTGGTGTTATGAAATTTGATAACTATAAAAAAATACTCGATGAAATAGACAAACTGGAATCCAATATTTGGGAAATTGGTCCATACTGGCTCGGCGAGTCCTTTATTCACCCTCAAATAAATCAAATACTATCATATACCGGAAATGTAAAAAAACATGGAAACAGGTTCAATAACTATACACTACACACAAACGGTATTTTACTAGAGGAAAAACACTTTGAAACACTTATTGAAAGCGAAATCGATCATCTGTTATTTTCAATAGATGCTGCAACCAGTGAAACTTACAGAAAAATACGAAGAGGTGGCGAACTGAATCAGGTTGTTGAAAAAATTACAGCATTCAAGAAATTCAGAGATAAAAATAAATGTTTGAGGCCCGCTCTTATCGTTCAATTTATTGTTATGGATGAAAATGTCAGCGAGATTGAGCAATTTGCAAACTTCTGGACTTCCCGTGGGTTTAAAAATCTTATTTATTCTGGTATTCCAGAGGAAAATCCTTTTGGAAATAAAATAAAAACTACTGTTGATCTATTCCCATATGTTTCAGAAGATTCAATATTCATCAAAAGACTTGAGCCAAATGCCTTGACCAAAAAACAGACTCACCGTGAAATCATTAAGCCTGGAACTTCTGTTGAAATTAAAAGGAAACCATGCGCATCACTTTGGAAAATGCTTTCAATATCATGGGATGGTAAAGTTACAGCATGCTGCCGGGATGATCAAACAGATATGGAGATAGGAAATGTCTTCGAAGAAAATCTTGAAGATATCTGGTTTGGAAAAAAACTCGAAGATCTTAGACTTTCGCAAATCCTTGGTGTCATTGAAGCAACACCGAAATGCCTTAATTGTGTTAACTGGGTTAAATACCAT
>DAOVTB010000238.1 GCA_030633305.1 Candidatus Muiribacteriota bacterium | reverse complement strand
CTTTAGAATCCAGGAAGATTCATTTTGAAATCTGGAAAGTATCGACGGATCCTCCAGTTAGAATGTGGCAAAGTGAAGATTTTTCAATATCAGAAAATTTTTCTCGAGCTTCAACATTTAAAATTCCAACTTTTTGGGCATCCAGTAGTTATGCAACATACTATGTTATGATAATAAGCGAAGAACAAAGTTGTGCTCAGGAACTTTTAGTCATAGATGGAAATGACAGCGGAAACCCTGAAGAAATATCAAACGCCTCTATTCATGGAAGAATAATCCCTGCGAATTATCCCGTACTTTTTAATGACAGCTGGGATGACTTTAGTATTACTTCTGATGTTGGAACTCAAACTGGAGTGGTTGAAAACAGTCTTTTTTCAATTACTGTCCCTGCATATTTAGATATCTATAATATTTCGGTCAGTCATCCTGCAATTGAAACTTCTATTATCACCCTTGAACGATCATTAACTCCTGAGGTAAATTGGATTGTATCTGATACAATGGTTACTTGGAAAACTGGTACAGTTACAGCGAATGTCCTTACAACGATCGATCAAGTTGATAGCGATGACAGATGTGTTGTTGTAACTCAATATGGTGATGGAGACGGACTTGTCACTTTTGTTGATACTGGTCAAGAAACAGACTACATGGCATCCACCATTTTGACAAATGTTCCAATTGGAACAAGAAATTTTGAGACACAGGGGGCAGAATCCCTTGAACCTCTAGTATTGCCGTTGATAGCTAATTACACTGATGCTCAAATGACACTGGAAGTATCAGAAGGAACTAACTACTTGACTCTGGAAGTCGGGGGTATATGATAGTGAGAAAAATAATATCTTTTATTTTTTTATTCGCCCTTATTTTCAGTACAGGATGTATCCTGGAAGAAAATGCACAGGATATTCCAGTTGATTCAATTGTTTACTCTCCAATCTCAGGAATTATAACTATTCCTGAAAGTGGTTTACAAAGTAAGGCTATGCCCGGTGCAAATGCTTACCTTGTTTCAAATTCAGTGACGCAACATGATATGTTGAAGGGAGAATTCAATTACATAGAGAAAGTTTGGACAGGGAGTAATGGAAAGTATAATTTTAGCAAAGCTGAATCAGATAAAAGCTATCATGTTTTAATAGATATCAATGATGATTTGCAATATGAAGATGTTAAACTCTCAATAAGTCCAGGATCAAACAAGGGAATAGCCTTGCTAAGTTATGTGTCCAGTATTATGATCTGGGATGATTTCATCTCTGGACTGACTCTTGATTCTCTTGATTATACCAGTCGCAGTGAGGCTAGTATTCAAATAGAAGGTTATACAGAAACACCACGATCAGGAAAAATTGAGATTTGGTCAGTAGGAACAGGATATGAACAGCTTTTATGGAGAAGCCACTCCTTTTCATTAGATGGAAATTTCTCACAGAATATAGATTTCACACCCAGTGAGGATTGGCCTAATTCGGCAAATTTGCCTGTAACAGAATATCTCGCTGTCTTAGCAGTGGATGATTTACCTACAAGCGGATGTCGATTCACAATTTCCAATTCGGACGCAACTTCTCTTTCAAGCTCCGATACTCCTGTAACTTTACAAGGAAAATTGGTCCCCTCAAACTTTCCAACTCTGTTTGATTCAGCATGGGGAGATTTTATAATCCGTTCTTCTGGAACGGAAATTGGCACAGTCACTGATGGCTTGTTTTCAATCCAGGTGCCTGCTCAAGTCAAAGATGATATCAGCATTCTAATTGATCATCACTATATTGATGAACAAGTTGTTACATTTTCAGCTCCATTTCAACCCGGAAAAGTTCGAATCGCACCAGATACCACCGTAACGTGGAAAACAGGAACTCTTACAGTCCAAGTTTGGACAAATGTCGATCAAGATGGAAATGATGATTCAATGACTGTTACTATTGAAGATGGTTTTGGAAGTGGGGTAATTAATTTTATAGATACGGATCCACCTTTCACGACAGGTGGGACTGATATGATGGCATCAATTACCTTTGTTGGAGTTCCCATAGGTGAAAGAATAATCCAGACATCAGGAGCAGCAACCTTAGAACCTCCGCCTTCACCACCAAATTATTATGACGTCCAGACATCTAAATATGTCCGCGAAGGAGCACAAACACATTCAGTCTTTGTTGGTGGAAGATAGTTCCCTGTAGGGACATAAAGTTAAGCCCCTACAGAGAATTATTGACTACATATGTGCTTCTAACTTCTGTTTCAAAACTTCTTTAGGTAACGCGCCTACAAATGTATCCAACTCTTTTCCGCCTTTGAAAACTTTCATTGTTGGAATGGACATAACAGAAAATCTTGAAGCCAAAGCTTCTTCTGCAGAAACATCTACTTTTCCAATTTTCAACTTTCCGTCCATCTCACCTGCCAATTCGTCAAGAATAGGACCAAGTTTTCTACATGGGCCACACCATTCTGCCCAAAAGTCAACCAGAACAAGAGTTTCATCATTTATAAAGCTATCAAATTCAGCCTCAACTAATTTTTTTACAAGATCGCTCATCATATACCTCCAATTTGTTATATGCATATATCATAATAGGGTAATAGTCTAATGTCAAGTGAATTTCAAACTTTCTTTGATAGTTTTCTTATCTTGGCATTAATCTGATCAGAATTATCAACAATCCAGTTATGCAAATCCATAAGAAACTGCTCAGTTTCACTTAATAGATCCTGAAATTTCAAAAGTTCTTCTTCTAAAGTATCTTCAAGTGCATCTTCCATGTCAGCAAAATCTTCTTCATCATCTGTATTTACAATTGAAAAACGAATACTCTCGTCCCTAAGCTCAATCAATTTTGATAAAAGGCGACTCATTTTGGGAGAAATATCCTTGACCTGGTATTCATAAGATTTCCCATTTAATTCAAGAAGTCCTGTCATTCCACCAGCAAGCTGTTCAATTCTGTAGAAAGATTCTTTTAATTTATTATTTTTACTCGCAAAAAGCCTGTATAAAGTGTGTTCCAAAAAGATTTTATTAAAAGAAGGATACAATATTATAAATAGTTCCCGGATATTGTTTTTACTGTTATAAACAAATTTCAGCCTGTTAAAAAAAGTTCTGATAAATCTGTTTGGCCAGGATTGAAATCTAGGGGCATATTTACTGCATATATAACAAATATGCCCTTCGCCTTCTTCAAATGCATCTTCCTTGAATACAGAATTACAGTATGGACATATTACTAATCTTTTAAAACTTGGTTCGCTATTATTCATTTTTTTGCCGCAGGTTATTCGGTCATTCTCCTATTTCCAATGCTGGTAATCCAGGCAAAGCATCTGGATTCTGTTTTTCTTTTAGTTTTTCTGTAGCTATGTTTTTAGTAGATTCCGGTATTTTTTTATCGTCTTTTGAAATTGAATCATCATCTGTATGTATTTTTTCCACTTTTTCAACTAGATACATCATCTTGATTTTAGCATTGTCCCCAATAATCTCAATCAACTTAATACCAGTATCATTTTTCTTATTATCATTCAAGTCGTAAAGCTGAGAAAGGTTCATTTCAAGTCGGGCTTTCGAAATCTTTCCAAAAATTTCGATTAAAGCATAATCTGCCCCAGTTTCCTTTAAAATCATTGAATAACTTGAACCATCAGCTATTTTGAAATCCATCTTTTCATTCAAAATAAGTAAAACCTCAGCTTCAGTATCTTCAGATATTATCTTTAAATCAACATCCGTATCATCTTGAGCATTTTTCACAAAATCTATCAAGCTTACATTATTATCAGGATCGAGCCGTGAAACTATCTTGAATTCTGCTGTAGCAAGTGAAATTTCGCCCTTATCCATATAAATCTTTCCAAGCCAGTAATGAGCTTTAATATTTTCCCAGTCAAGTGCAATAACTTTTTTGAATGACACAAGAGCAATATCAAGTTCCCGTCTTAAATATGCCATATAACCTTTTTTAATAAGCTCACTACTTTGTTCACTTGAATTCAATTCGAGATCTCGTTTTAACTCTACACCTTCTTCATATTTAAAAAGTGCTTTATCCCACTCCTGATTTTTTTCATATGCTCGCCCTTCAGTATACAATTCTTTAATTTTTCTCTTAATTTTAACTGCATTTGAAAGCCGCCTCAAATCCATATCAACAGGATAATATTTTAATCCAATCTCATATTGTGCCAGCGCCTCATCAAATCGATTTTCCAATTCAAAACATTTTCCAAACAGGATAATTCCTTTTTTTAGATCACCTTTAACTTCAAGAATCATTTTCAGGATCTTTTTTGCATCGACGTAACGAGCATTCTGGAAAAATACTTTTGCTCTATAAAACTGATCATTAAGTTCTTTCATCTTTACAGCTTCAGATAACAGGTATTTCGCCTTGATATTATCCGGGTCTATATTCAATGCCTCCCTAAAAGCAAATGAAGCCTGAGTCCAGTCACCCGCTTTGCTGAATTTAATTCCCTGAGTCTGGTACTGGTGAACTCGATATAATGGTCTGATCTGATTAACCAGTTTCAGAATTTTCTCATTTTCAGGGAGAAATTCCAGTGCAGCAGTAAGGTTATCATAAGCTTTCCCATATTCTTCTCTTTTCATTTCAGCAACAGCAGATTTGTAAAGTTCCTCAGCTTTCTTCTTCCTGATTATTATCTTTAATGACTGACTTATTTTATCAATTGAATAACTCTCATCTTCAATATCAGCATAATCTACAACATTAAGATATTCAGATTGATTTTTCCTGCTTTTTGGAGCAGCATCATAAGGTAAAGAAATTTGAGTCGCCTTGACTGATTTCTCAAGTGCTTCCAATTTTGTATGATCAGTTTTAGAGATTACGGGAAACTTCAAAAGAATGCCGTCTTCAACAGAAATAATCTCAGGATCAACCTGTCGTGATAAAACAACAACCATCCTGAGTAGTTCATCCTGCCTTGAAATTCTGATAAAATTTACCGGATCGTCATAAATAAAATGAGTATTTTCCTTAAGTAAAGACTCTGCCTTTAAATTAATAATTATCTGTTTTTTTCCTCTCACAATCCTGTATCGTACAGGTTTACTAAGCAAAAAAACCAATTCTCGAGAGTCGGTGTTCTTAAAATATTTTATTTTCTCCAAATATGAAATATGACTTAGTCGTTTTTGTTTAATTACATCAATACTTTGAATATTTTCTGTTTTTACAAGCTCTTTTTCTACAACTTTCTTTTTATAAGACAGCTTACTAATGAGATTTTTCAATGAATCTTTTTTCTTAACTTCAGTTTTCTTTTTTCCATACTTGATCCTGATCAGGTTATCAGCAGAATAATATACTGATTCAACAGGTTCACGAAATATAAGAATAAGTTTTACACCTTCAACACTTTTTAATAACCTGTAACCAGTAAAAAGATCATCTGTTACTGGTACCAAATCCACATCTTTATCAAGATTTCCTCCTATTATACTTAATATAAGATTTTTATGAGGTCTGAATACTTCAAATTTCCTCATTTTATCCAATTCAATCACAATCTGTTTCCCCTGCTCAGTTCGCTGAACAGTTATATGCTTTACCGTTGGACTTATTGGTGGTGTTTTTATAACAGGTTGTTTCTCCACTGTTGACTCAGGTAATCCCTGAAGAGTTATTTTAAGCGTTTTATCATCAACATCATATTTGATCTTATCCTTAACATCAAAATTCTTTAATCCAATAATCAGCCTGACATCATTTCCAGATTGGACAAGTCTGTAGAAATCCATATATTTATAATCCTGGAATATTTTAGATTTTTTCTTGATAAAATGAACTACATTTTGACCTTTTAAAATTATTTGATTCATGGCTCGCGATAATTCTAATTTCTTAAGATTTTTTCCCGTTATTACAAAAGAATCACCCATAACTTCATCAGAATTACTTTTAATTGTTTCAAGTAAAACTGGTTCTGCTATTTTTTTTGGTCTTTCTCTTTCTTTTCTCGGAAATTTGATAATAACTTTTTCATCATTTATCTTTTGAAGTTCATATTTTGAATCACTCTCAATAGCAAGAACAATTCTTACACTGTTATCCGCACGATGAATTCTAGCAAGAGTCAATGGTCCTCTATAAAATAGTATAGTATCATCGATTTTTTCTGTTACAGTTTTAAAAAACAACAGAATAATTCTCTTTTCATCCTTTATTAATTTAGGTTTGGGAAGATTCTTTCCAGTAAAAGCCAATATATAATAGCCTGATTTTTCATTCAGACTGATTTTTGATATCTTTCCAGATTTTTTTATCTCTTCAACAGGTTCAGTTCGCTCGATATTTTTAGCAGCCTTAGGGCCTGCTCCTTTTTTATAGTAGCTTATTGATAGTAACTTACCAATTTTCTTACTCCGCGAAACTACACCTAT
>DAOVTB010000280.1 GCA_030633305.1 Candidatus Muiribacteriota bacterium | reverse complement strand
CCGGTTTTAGTGGAGGAACTATGAATTCCAAAGTTTACGTGATCTTGATTTTTTTTGTTCTGCTGATATTGTCTGTAAGCGGATGCTGTGATAAGAAGGCTGGAAATGCGACTATTTCTGATAATAATGTTCCGGTTGTGAATAAACCTGTAACTCCACCTGTTAAAGAAAGAAATCTCAGGATTGGTAGAATCCCATTCCGAAGTGCTCGAGATCTTGTGAAAACGCATGAACCATTGATGGTTTATCTCAAAAATAAGTTAAATTACGATAATGTCAAAATGATTTCTGCACCAAATTATGAAGGAATGGCTAAATTACTTAAGGAAAATAAGATTGATATCGCATGGCTTGGAACGAAGAATTATATCAAGCTTAAAGAAACTCTTGATGTTGATGCTGTTATTAGACCGGTTAGATTTGGAAAGCCGTATTACGGAGGCCTTATTATTGCTCGTAAAGACAGCTCGATAAAGAATCTCCAGGACTTAAAAGATAAGGTGTTTGCTTTTGTTGATAAAGGTTCAGCTTCTGGCTATCTTTATCCACTGGCGTTGCTATTAAAAAGTGGTATCAATCCAACTACATATTTTAAGGAAATCAAATTTCTCAGGGAACATGATACTGTTGTTTATAATGTTTTTCTTAAAAAAGTTGATGCTGGTTGCGTTTATGATGATGCGAGACTTACTTTGAAAGATGAAAATCAGGTTAAAGAACTTTCAGTAATTGCAAGAACTCCAAATATTCCTAATGAGCCTATTGTTGTTTCCAAATCCATGTCCCCTGAAGATAAGGAAGCTATCATAAATGCTTTTCTTAAACTTTCTATTGATGACCCTGAAACAGGAGCAGTTTTGAAACAATATGATACAATCATTAAAGATAAAATTTCAGGTTTCATTCGAGTAACCGATAAAGATTATGATGTGGTTAGAGATCTAACAAAAACAATCGAAGAATATGAAAAAAATTCTTCTGAAGGGAAAAGCGAAAAATAAAAAGGTATTGAAATGGATAGTATAAAGGTCAAACTAGGATTAAAAGCAAAACTGGCTCTATTTAATATTTTTATAATACTAATACTTCTCGGAGCGTTTTCATTTACAACTTATGTCAGGGAAAAAGATTCGATTATATCCAATATTAAGGAAAAAGCAGTATTAATTTCTTCTTCACTGTCTCAGCAGGTATATGATCCCATTACAAGATCTAATATTACTTTGATCAAAGATTATGTTGATGAAACAAAAGAATCAAATAAAGACATATTGAATATCTGGGTTGTAGATGAAGATGATAATTGTATTGGTTCAAACGACACTTCATCAGAAGGAAAAACTCTAACAATTTGTGGATTAAATTGTTTTCGAAGCAAAACTATTAAAGAGGCAGAAATGCTTATTAAAAATCACTGTGATGTTTCTGAACCTAGATTTAAGGGGAAAAAGGAAGTTGAAACATTAAGTTTTTTTAAATTAAAGTCATTATTTGTTGCCAATCGTGTAATGTTGAAAAATGAAAAGAAGGATGTTATTGATAGTCGTGGAGTCGTTATTGTAGAGATGTCTCTTAGTTCTCTTAAAGAGCAGATTGGTAAAATGATTTATGATAACGTACTACTTTTTGTTGTTTTTACAATAATTGCAATCATACTTTCTAATATTATGGGAAAGATAATAACTGGACCTCTTGCAAAAATCATGAAAGGAACAGAAAAAGTTGCATTAGGTGATTTTGATATACAGATCTCGGTAAATTCAACAGATGAACTTGGTCTTTTGGCCCAGAGGTTCAATTATATGACAGAGAATGTAACAATTCTATATGACGTTGCTCAAGCTACTAACTTTATAAATGACAGCGAAGAATTGCTGAAAGTGATACTTGATAAAGTAAGGGTTGCAGTGAAAGCGAATCGGGGATCATTGATGCTTCTGAATGACGAAAATGATTTACTGGAATTAAAAGTTGTTCGTGGAGATTTCATGGAGGTCGATGTTGAGAATACAACAGCACTTAAAATAGGTGAAGGAATTGCTGGTAAAGTCATTGAAACTGGAAAATCTGTTATTATAAACAAGGGATATAAAGATCCTATGTTCAAAAGCTTTTCAGAAGATCGGGAAAAAAGTATTGATAATATGATGGTTGTTCCATTAAAAGTTGATGATAAACCTATTGGTGTAATAAATGTTATCAACAAAAATGGTGTTGAATTCCAATACAGAGATCAAAAGCTGGTAGAAGCAATGGCGTCGACCGCTTCAATGGCTATTCAGAATGCTAAACTTTATGAACTCGCGATTACTGATGGAATGACAAAGTTATTTATTCATAGATATTTTCAGGCAAGGCTTGAAGACGAAGTCGTTAGAGCTAGACGTTATGGAAATCACTTTTCACTGGTTATGTTTGATATTGATCATTTTAAAAACTTTAATGATACATATGGACATCAACAAGGTGATGTAGTGATTATCCAGACTGCGAAAATTATTAAGGATACCATCAGGCATGGTATTGATATTGCCAGCCGTTATGGTGGTGAAGAATTTACAGTAATTCTTCCTGAAACTGATGTTCAGGGGGCATGGTTATTTGCGGAGAGACTTCGAATTGCTATTGAAGAATATGAATATCCATGGAAAGAAGGACAAACACTGAATGTAACGATAAGCCTAGGCATAGCAACATTTCCTGTTCATGCAAAAGAGAGGATGAAGTTGATAAAGATATCGGATGATGCACTTTATGTCTCCAAGGAAAAAGGTCGTAATACGACTACTACAGCTGATGAGCTTCCACAATTCAATGATAAAGAATCATGAGTTTCAAACCCCTACCGGTCATAAAAAAAATCGAATTTTATCTTATCAAATGTCACACATGTTGAATTTGCTGAAAAGGAAGAAGCTTTATAAATTGGTGCAGAAAATTTCAATATTCGCTCGTTCAGGACGCAGGAAATGAAATTTGTTGTTGCTCCTATAGCTGGTTATAACGATTCACCTTTTAGAATTCTTTTGTCAGAATTACCTTATGATTCAATATTTTCTGAAATGGTTGCTACTAAAGGTATAACTTATCGCAACAAGCAGACTTTCAGTATGCTGGAAAACTTTAATGAGAAAAAACTGGTAGTTCAGGTATTTGGTAATGATCCAGTAGATTTTATAAATACATGTCGAGTTATAAAAGATAATGGTCTAACTAAAGAAATCGATATAAATGCAGGATGCTCAATAAAAAAAATTGTTCGATCAGAATTTGGTGTAAGGTTGATGAAGCAGCCGGATGCAATTAGACGCATTGTTTTTTCAATAAAGGATAAATTTCCAGAATTTAATATTTCATTAAAAACAAGACTTGGATTAACAATTGGCGACTGTATGTTGGAAAGATTACTTGAACAAATCCATGATATTCCATTGTCATTTATTTCTATTCATGGCAGGTATGCTTCGCAGATTTTTTCAGGAACGGCAGATTGGAAAAAAATAGATGAAATTGCAAAAATATCACCATTTCCTGTATATGGAAATGGTGATATTTATTCATACAGAGATTTTTCTGATAGAAAAAAATATATGGATTCGCTCATTGGAGTTATGCTTGGAAGGGGAGTCTTAAAAAATCCTTTTTTAATTGATGAAATTTTGAGCCAGGAGTCTGGTGATAGTGAAAGTAAGGCTATGGTTCAAAAGAAAAAAATCATTTTTTTGACAAGATTGATAGAACTAAGAAAAAAGATTTATGGAGAATACTACGCTATACGTGAAACAAGGAAATATTACGGTTGGATCCTTAAGGGATTTAATAGTGCATCATTTTACAGAAATTATTTTATTAACGAAGAGAAGTATGATAATATTATCCGTACTATTAATGAAATTCTTAATAGTAAAATAAATATACCAGGAAATATTCAATGATTCGTAGAATATTTATTATTTTATTAGTGTTAGCTTCAACGGTAATGCTGTCTGCACAGACTGCACCTGTAACAAATATATATTTTAGTTTTCAGGATGATCTACAGACCAAATTTATTGAATTTCTCGATACAGCAGCATTCACGATTGAAATGGCTTTTTATGATATTGAACTTGAAGATGTTGGAAATAAGTTGATCGAAAAGCATAATCTTGGTATTGCTGTACGAGTTGTAACTGATGATAATCAGGCAGGAAGTTCGAGTCAGATTGATGAACTCAGGGCAGCTGGAATCACCGTTATTGAAGGTGAAACTAATGCGTTGATGCACAATAAATTTTGTGTAATAGATGAACGATATATATGGATTGGGTCATGGAATGCTACATACAATGGAACTTATCTGAATAATAATAATGCGATGATAATGGATGATTTGACAATTGCTGAGAATTATATAACAGAGTTCAGCGAGATGTTTGATGATAGTGATTTTTCCAATGCTTCTCCAGTAAATACTCCGAATCCAATAAGAGTCATAAACGGAATGAGTATTGAAACCTATTTTGCTCCTGAAGATGATGTTATGGATCATATTATTCCACATGTTAATGATGCGCAATCAAGTATTTATTTTATGGCTTTTTCATTTTCACATGATGATCTTGCAAACAGTATAATTAATCGTTATAAGGCTGGAGTAACTGTAAAAGGAATTCTTGAACAAAGCCAGCTGTTAAGGGAAAATGCAACTTCTCTTGATGAAATGAGTCGTGCAGGAATAGACGTTCATCGAGACAGAAATCCATTTAATATGCATCATAAGGTTATAATGATTGATGGTAAAGTCCTGTTTTTTGGTAGTTTT
>DAOVTB010000093.1 GCA_030633305.1 Candidatus Muiribacteriota bacterium | reverse complement strand
CGGAAGCAGCTTTAGCGAAAATCAACGGAAATCTTCCATTCCCAGCGATCAATCCGATTTTTTGTTTAGATTGCTCTTTCACAATTATTCTCCACTTCTATCATTATCATTTTTTTTATTCTGTTTATCCTTATTTTCCTGTCTATCTGGTTTATTTTCTTTATCTTTCATGTTTTTTCTATCTGGCCTATTCTGCTTATCTTTCCTATCTTTTCTATCTGGTCTATTTTGCTTATTTTTCTTATCTTTTCTATCTGGTCTGCCTTGCCTATCATTTTTATCTTTTCTATCTGGTTTAACTTTCCTATCATTTTTATCTTTTCTATCTGGTTTACCTTGCTTATCACTTTTATCTTTTCTATCTGGTTTACCTTGCTTATCACTCTTATCTTTTCTGTCTGATTTACCTTTTTTACCTTTTCTATCATTATCTTCACGGAGTGCGAGAACTTTATAAGTATGTTCATCAAATTCTTCAAGTGTATATTTTTTTATTCCGCGCCCTTTAACCAGCAGCGAAAGATTTTTTGAAAGGATATTAATATCAATAACAATGCAGTCTTCATCACAGTAATGTATCTTTGCACCAAGCGGGGGATATTTTTTCCCTTCTTTTTCATAAAACTTAGCCTCATATTTAAGACAGCACATCAATCTACCGCAGATACCAGAAATTTTAGTAGGATTCAAAGAAATATTCTGACATTTTGCAACTTTTATACCAATAGATTCAAAATCACTCAAAAATGTGGAACAACATGTCGGTCTTCCGCAAACACCAATTCCGCCCACCATTTCAACTTCATCCCTGACTCCAATCTGTCTCATTTCAATTCGGGTTTTAAACACTGAAGCCAAACGTCTAACAAGTGTCCTGAAATCTACTTTTCCCGGAGCTGTAAAATAAAAAATTATTTTACTTCTATCATGTACTGAATAAACTTTCAGCAATTTCATTACTAATTCCAGGGATATTATTTCCTTCTGACAAGCATCAACACCTTTTATTTCCTCTTCCCTACGTTTTTCTTCCATCTCCACATCTTTTTCCGTGGCTTTGCGGACAATATTTCCAGATATTTCAAATTCCGATTTTTCTTCACTGATTTCCTTGATAAACTTTACAAATCCAAATTCCAAACCTCTACTTGTTTTTACAACAACATCATCCTTGATTTTTAAAGGTATATCTGAATTGTTTTCAAAATACCAGACTTTAGCCTCATATTGTAATTTTACGCCAAAAATATTTTTCATGATGAACTACCTAAATTTTCATTTTTCAGTGAATTGACAACATCAAACAGTATTAATTCTTTATTGATGTTAAGAAATAAAGAAGACATGCCTTTTTTCACCTTGTCAATTATATGTTCCCTGTGGCTCAATGTCAACGTATTATTATTCATAGTTAAAGCCAGAAATTTTTCTAAAAATTGCTGTATTATCTCAATGTCAAAGTTCAAATACTTGTTATTTTTCATAATTTCATATTTTTTAATAACATTGATCTGCTCCATAAAAACAAAGATCAGGGAATATGCATTTTCCTTATCATTCAGAAGAGCGGCCAGAATAAAATCAATATAGTGCTCTACGCAATAGAAAAATTTAGAAATACTTTCTTTTTCAGAGATATCTTCATTCAGCATCTTCTGGAAAAATTCTTTCCACTGAATCATGGCAATTTCATACTCATTTTTTCTAATACTATCAATATACTGAGTAAATGTTTCATACTCATTTTTACCAATCATATAGAACAAATCATAATTTACTTTACTCTCTAAAGAATCAGGAGCAGTATCAACCTTGAAACATCTGCTTTTAATTGTTGGCAGAATTTTTCTCAAGTTCTGTGTAGTCAGCAGGAAGAAGATATTTTCAGGAGGTTCTTCCAGAAGTTTCAATATGGAATTTGCACAGGAAATATTAAAATTTTCAGATCGTTCAAATACAAATACTTTTCTGTTTCCATAAAGAGGCTTTCTATATGCAATACTCCTGATTTCTTTGAAATGTTCTACCTTATATTCAGAAATGGTCAACATCCCTGGATGAATTCCTTCATCAAACAACTTGCAGCTTTCGCATTTATCACAAAAAAAAAGGTCGTCTTCTTCGCACAGCAATATCTTTGCAAACATCCTTGCAATAAAATCTCTGCCGCTACCGTCAGTTCCACAAAAAATATACGATGATGGAATGCTTCGACTGATAAACAGCCTTTTAAACTGTTCCATAAGTGCTTGATGAAAAACCAGTTTATCTTTCAACATCTATTTTTTTAAAACCTTTTTCCTGACCTTTCTAACACGCCAGGCTCCAAAGAAAAATAGAAAACTTAAAAAAGCAAATACAAATATAGCTGAACTGATTTTTATAGTGGAAATATATATCGCCCATCCCCCAAGGCATGTACTTATCAAATAAAAGAGTAACACAACTTGGCGATGAGAAAGACCTATGTCTAGAAATTGATGATGGAAATGCTCTTTATCGGGTGAAAATATCGGTTTACCATCAACTTTTCGCCGTAAAACAGCCAGTATAGAATCAAACAACGGTAATCCTAACGCCAGAAGTGGTACAAGTAAGGCGACCATTGTTGCACCTTTCATTGCACCCATAATAGAAATAACCGCCAAGACATATCCCAGGAACATACTTCCGGTATCTCCCATAAATATTGAAGCAGGATGAAAATTAAACCAGAGAAATCCTATTGTAGCACCAGTAAGAATCAGCGCAAGTCGAATAACATAATGAATTTTTTCTCCACTAAGCAATTCCGGCTCTCTTAAATAACCAACAACTGCAAGTGTTAAGGCTACTATAGTTGTAATTCCTCCTGCCAGACCATCAAGTCCATCAATAAGATTTACTGAATTTATCACCGCTAGTATCCAAACTATTGTAATTGGAATTGAAAGATACTGCAGATATATCATATTTTGTTCACCAAAAAGTGAAAAGGATGAAACAAATTCGATTTTAACTCCTGAAAAAATAGTAAGTACAGCTACTATTATCTGCCCTAAAAGCTTTCCAGGTGTTGATAATATATAGAAATCATCTATTATCCCCAATACAACCAGAAGCGTTGCACACATTATCATACTACTGACATACTTATTCATCTTCACAAACATGAAAACAGAAACAATAAAACCAGTATAAATTGCCAATCCACCCATTGACGGAATTGGTCGAATATGCATTTTTCTAAAATCCGGTTTATCATAAACTTCCCATCTAATAAGAACTTCCCTGATAATCGGAGTCAATATAGTAGAAATAACTAGAGCACAAAGCAGTGCCAGAATATCCTCACTCATCATAGTTGAATTCAAATTTTAACCTGTATTCCCCTTCAACAAAAATATTTTCTTTAGCTATAATCTTTACTTTTGTTTTCTTATTCAAAACTCCATCAAATAATTCATAAAACTTCAACATTCCAACTTCAGAATTTCCTAACCGACCTCTGAGTTTAAGTTCCTTACCTATCTTTTTAAAGTAATAATCAATGATCGAAAATACACTTTCTTTGTCCTGTGTTCCATCTATTGTGAATTCTTCAAGAACCTCTTCCTTATTTACCAGTTTTCTATTTTCTTCTATGTAGAATGTTCCAAGTATCTCGTCACCTTTAAACAAATGAACACTTGCGATAAGTCCAATAACCAGATCCTTATCAGTCTTTTTTATCGTCGAATTGACAACCGATTCGAATTTTTCCTTGACCACCTTCCAGGTTTTATCAAAATCAGTTTTTGTTACCAACCCTTTGGTTACAGCATAATTTCTGCCGGTCTGTAACAACTCCTTGATTTTTTCCAATATTTCAACAGCAGAAAGTCCAGTTTTCAAGATTGTAACAACTATGGGTTCATTCTTTTTATAGACCAGAAATCCCTTTTCTTTTCTCTTCAACTCTTTTTCAAGAACACCTATCTTCAATATATCCCGTTGAATTTGATCTTTTAGATAAGAAGCCTCTCTGGTCAATCCATCTCTTGAATTTTTAAGTTCTACAATTTCCTTATCCATCTCAAGTACTTTATTTTCTCTATCACTGATATTTTTCTTCATTACCTGAATTTCTTTTTCCATATCATTTTTATGCTTATCAAGCTTGATTCTCTCAACATTCAGATTTTTAACTTCTTTTTGATAATTTTTCACTGTTTCACGTAGTTGAGGAATGTTAAACAGCGCAATCCTTACTTCTTCAAATGTAAGTGCGAAAAAAACCAGACTAAACAGAGTTATAAATCCACCTGTAACTACGGTTGTCATAACAGCAGTCTGTTTGGGACGAAGATTAAAAAGAGAAAGTCTTTTTTTTCCTATATATTTCCCTAGTATATCGCCCAGCCAGGCGATCATACTACTTAAAATAACAAGAACAATTATCTTTTCCATATGTTATAACGTAAATTCTTCTCCAAGATATATTTTTTTAGCCACTTCACTATTTGCGACTGTTTGAGCATCACCAGCAATCAGCACCTCGCCCTGGTTCAATATATATGCTCTGTCAATAATTGAAAGGGTTTCTCTGACATTATGATCTGTAATCAAAACTCCAAGATTCTTATCTTTCAACATTGATATAATTGATTGTATATCACTGACAGCGATTGGGTCAACTCCTGCAAAAGGTTCATCAAGCAGAATAAACTTAGGAGCTGTAGCAAGAGTCCTTGCAATTTCAACCCTACGACGTTCGCCACCCGACAGTACATTTCCCTTGCTACTTCGGATGTGTCCAATCGAAAGTTCATCCAGTAATTGATCAACTTTTTTATCCATCTCTTTTTTAGTAAGTGATAAAAATTCTAGAATTGCTCTAATGTTGTTTTCAACAGAAAGCGTCCTGAAAATCGATGGTTCCTGTGCCAGATATCCAATATTTTCTCTTGCTCGTTCGTACATCGGCTGACTTGTGATATCCTTTGCATTTAAAAGTACTCTTCCTGAATCAGGTTTTACAAGACCCACAACCATATAAAAAACAGTTGTTTTTCCCGCTCCATTTGGACCAAGCAGTCCAACAACTTCCCCTCTTTTCACTTCAAGGGAAACCTTGTTTACAACATGCTTTTTATCATATATTTTTACAACGTCATCAACTGCTAGAAATTCCATTTATTTATCTCACTTATTATTGGACAGGTCACGATTAACTATTCTGCTCTTGTTCCAGAGGGGTCAGGGTACTGTGAATTTTTTTGAACTTCAAAAAAATTAAAGTACTTCTTACCCCTTTTATATTAACTATGTTCTGTCCTTCTTTTTTTTCCTTTGTGTCCTTCGTGGTTAAATCTTTTTTTCTGTATCTTTATCTTCTTTTTTTTCTTTATTTTCTTTCTTAGTGTCCTTCGTGGTTAAATCTTTTTTTTCTGTATCTTTATCTTCTATTTTTTCTTCATTTTCTTCCTTGGTGTCCTTCGTGGTTTCTTCAGCTTTTTTCTTTTTTGCTGCCTTCATCTCTTCTTTAAGTATTTTTTCTTTCTCCTCAAGATCTTTTTCCATTTGCTCAAGCATCTTAAGTTCATTATCAGCAATTTTTTCTATATCTGTGGTTACATCACCTCTGATAATTTTCTTACGTTCTTTGTTTTCCGATTCAGCTTTGTCATCAAATATCTTGGCCTCTGCCTTTAATACAACAGTCCTTTTTTCTCGTGAGTAATAAATAATTTCCTGACCATGTATTTCATTAAATCCATCTTTCTGCCATGTCTTTGCCTTGTCAAAAAGATGGAGTTTTCCATTGTTACTGTAATATATTGCCCGTTCACTTTCCGCATTCAGATTAGTTGAAGAAATAAAAACTTTTCCCTTAAGATTCTGAAAGGTCTTTGCATTTCCGCTGAGTATAATTTTTTCCTCTTTCTGATAAAATTCACATCTCTGAGACTTTGCAATCATATCCCCTTGAGCTATAACAACATTCCCTTTGGATATATTGATCTGTGCATCCATGAAAATATCCATTACATCACTCTTAAGCTGAATATCTCCGCTTGCAAAATCAAGTTCCCCAGTAGTTGTTTTCTTTTTATTTTTAAAACTTTTCTGATCCATAAAAACATTATCAATGGCTCTAATATGGTTTTCCTTGTGATATATCTCAATTTTTTCACCTGACAGAATTACTTTGCCAGTAATGCTATTATCCTTTTGATTTCTTGTAAGATTGACTATTCTGGGATTTATTGTAGCTACAGATTTTTCTTCCTTAAGATAGACTTTCAAAAATCCACAGATCAGGATGGTATCCTCATCAACTGCCCTTACTCCACCAGAAATTTCCGCAAGATTGTCTTTCTCAAAGAATTTTGCCCGGCTTCCAGTAATAACCATCGTTCCTTTAGTGATCCTAACATGCCCCCTGACCTCGCGTGTACCATCTGGATTAATCATGGCAACATCAGCGTTTATAGTCATGTCATCTCCCTTCTTTTTTGGTGCAGCACAAAGAATTGAGGCGCTAACCAAAACCAGGATTAAAAATAATATTGCAGTTTTTTTCACATTCAATTCTCCTTTATTGCAGAACCCTTTATATCAATCTTTGTATTTCCAAGCAACTTATATTTACGTTTATTTACTTTACCAACCATTCTATCCCCATAAGCCTTATATTCCGGTGCAACTATATTCACAAATTGCGGAGCGATTATAGATGAAGTCTTTTTGTTATATAACATCGTCTCAGTTGTTATTATCTCGCCACTCACTCCAACTATATGTACTTTCCCTAAAAGTTTGACTATCTCTGAATCCTGATTCAAAAAAGCTTTATGTGATTTCACTTTAATCAGTCCATTCTCAGTAAAAAAGGAAGCATTTACTTCATCAAGCAAAAACCTGTTTTTCCGACCATCCTGAACCACCTTTACAGCATTCATAACATAAGTCACTTTATTTTTTTCCTTTCCGGAAAATACTCCTCCATAAATTTCTACTGCTTTATCCATTACACTCTTGCTTTCAACTTCATCAGTAAAAACAAGGCTGTATACAAACCAGCTAAGCACAAGTGATATTAACAAAAGAGAACTAAACTTCAAAATCCTCTCCAAATATGCGTAAAATCTCGCTGATCACTCCTCTACCACCTGGAACTTCACAAACATAATCTACCTGATTTTTTAGTTCGTGAAGACAATCGGCAGGAACACATGACAATCCAGCAGCATTCAAACATTCAATATCAATCCTGTCATCCCCTACATATACAGCTTCTTCAAATTTTATATTATATCGATCAAGAATGTCTTGAAAAACACTTATTTTATCGTGAATTCCCATGTGGACTTCTTTAATATCCAATTCAGCAGCTCTATATTCAACACATTTACTGTTCCTTCCAGAAATAAAAGCAACAACAATCCCCAGAGACATTATTTTTTTTAATGCTGAACCATCTCTTGCATTAAAATTCTTAATTTCAGAGATGCCTGAATCCTCATTATGCATATAGGTTATACTTCCATCAGTAAGCACACCATCAACATCAGTTACAAAAAGTTTATACTTGCTCAAACTATTTTTGCCTCCAGAATATCGTGTATATGAATAATTCCAATAACTACTCCATTTTCTTCTACAACAGGTAATGCAGTTATCTTTTTACTTTCCATTATCTCAAGGGCTCTGCTTGCAAGCATATTGCTCTTTACAACAGAAGCTTTTTTATTCATGACTTCTTCAACAATTTTATCAAGTAATTCATTGCCATATTTTTCAATAAGTCTTCTTAGATCACCATCTGTTATCAATCCAAGAAACACGCCATCCGATCCAACAACAGTCGCCAATCCAAGTCTTTTTTCTGAAATAACAAAAAAAACATCTTTCATCTTCATTTTCATATTTACTTTTGGAACTGCATCTCCAGAATGCATAAGATCCTCAATTGTAAATAGAAGTTTTCTTCCAAGCGAACCTCCTGGATGAAAAAAAGCATAATCCTTCTTACTGAATTTTCTTTTTTTAAGAAGGGTTACTGCAAGAGCATCACCCATTACAAGCATTGCGGTTGTTGAGGATGTTGGTGCAAGGCCAAGAGGACAAGCTTCCTGTTTTATTTCAACATCAATGACGATATCTGATGCATTGGCCAGAGAAGAATCTTTTCTTCCAATAAATCCAATAATAAAACCACCAAATCTTTTTATATTTACTACCAGTTTAATTAATTCTTCAGTTTCTCCACTATTGGACAGGATCAGGAAAATATCTTCATAATTAACAATCCCAAGATCTCCATGTAAAGCTTCAACTGGATGCAGGAAAAGTGCAGGAGTGCCAGTTGATGATAATGTAGCTGCTATTTTTTTTCCAATATTTCCAGATTTACCAATACCGCTGACAATGATCCTTCCATTTTTCGCATGGTAAATCGCTTCAACAGCCTCAATGAAATTATCATCAAGTCTTGAGCACACATTTTTCAGCTCATCGATTTCCATGTTGAAGACTTCTTTTGCAACGTTCAGCATCATTCCTCCAGATTTAGACGTATGGCATTTACTATTTGAAATAATTTCTCATCTTAAAAATAAATTTCTCAAACGCCTTTTCATCAATAATAAATTGCTTAATATCCTGAGGACTTATCCTTACAGGATTTACTTTCAAATCCAAATTATGTGTATTTACAGTAATTCCACGAGAATTTTTTCCTTCCTTGAAATAACTGAAAAATTCAACTTCCTGCGAAAATACCTTTTTAATCTTCCCTATCTTTATTTTTATTTTTTCAATATATTCCTTTTTATTTATCTTATTCTGATTAAATGAAAACTCCAATTTAATAGATACTTTTGGAGATTTTTCGATTTTATTGAATCCAATCAATTTAACTGAGTTCAGTTCTTTAACATAAGGATTATCATACAGTTTTCTAAACCAGTTCGTTGGGATATCCATCAAATATTTTTTATTAAAATTACCTATATTTTCAATTATTCCAGAAACAACATAATTAGTAGAATATATTCTTTCAAAATCAGCTGATATTGAACCAACTACAAGTGATCCTATAGCCGGAAAAAGCTTTAATTTTGTCAGTCCAAAAATATCAATTTCAAATTTTTCTCCAAAAATAATAGTTTTAAGATATTTTGAACTTGCCAGAAGTGACATCAGCAATCCCGTAATCCGTTTAGATGGCAATTTCCACGAAACTACAAACTCATTTAATTTTGAATCAGAATACTTGTATAAATCAATAAAACTCACTGGTTGTTTATTATTTTTTTTCGCACTGGGATTCTTAATAAGGTAATCAAAATTCAACAGCTTAAAAAGTTCTTTTTCAAAAATACCGCAATATAGATAAAAAGCAGTAAATACTGGTATTTTACCCATATGAATAATCGGATACTCTCCCAACCCCTTGTAATATCTCTGGATAATCTTAATTCCAAGAATTTTTTTCAATCTTGCAAGAGAGTGGTTTTCACGAAATATAGGAAAAACATTTTTCAGTTTTGCATAGGCATGAAAAGGCAATTTCAAGCCTGCATAAAGATTTCCAAGTAGTAGTTGATAGTAATTTCTTTTTTTCTTATCTTCTGCATTCTTAATCTTACTCTCTAAATGAATCAGCAAATCTATGATTCCAAGATATTCAATCAATTGTTCAGAACGCGGCCATCGTTTATAGTTTTCTGAAAGCAGTTTTCTAGCCTTATCAAAGATTCCAAGTGCAATCAGAGCTGATGAAAGGTGAATCATATTATCAAACAATGGCCTTTTAATATAACTTTTCCAAAGATAGCCCGCCGCGGCACCATATTTGCCGATTTTATGATATCCCCATCCAAGACTATCCAGATAAAAAGGATTATTCGGGTCAATTTCCAGCGCAGCCTTTACATATTTAATTCCTGCTGCATAATCTTTATCAGTATCAATAAGAATGTATCCAAGATCATTTTTTGCAACAGACTTTTTTTCATCAGCTTTAATCGCTTTTTTTAACAATTCTGCAGCTTTATCGTAATCTTTTTCTGCATAATAAATAGTAGAAAGATGATACAAAGCTTCATAGAAATCTGCTTTATACTGAATTGCTTTTTTCAGGTACTTTGAACCTTCTTCGCTGTTACCAGATTTATAAAGCACCCAACCAAGCGAGTCCAGAAAATATGGATCGGTTGGCCTTGCTTTTACAGCATTTCTACAATATTCAATAGCTTTTTTATATCTTCCGATCTCACCTAGAAAATAACCAAGATTATTAAGCCATATAGGATTTCCCGGATCATTCCAAAGTCGTAATTCAAGATAAAATTTTTCGAGAATTATACTTTTTTTAGATTTCTGTTTCAACTTCCTGTATTTTTCAATGTTCTTTATTAGAATCGAAGGAAGTCTTTCCCTTAATTTACCTTTAGCATCTACTAGCACAGCTTTCCAAAAAACTATGGCAAGTTCTTCATTATCGAGAATATACATCGCAATTTTACCGCAAAGATAGTTCGTAAAAACTTTTGATGTCATCTTTTTAGTAACCTTCAACAGGACTTTTTCAAGAAATGCACGATCTCCTTTAAAATAGTTTTTCAAAAGACCTACTATCATTTCCTGCTCAAAATCAAGATCCTTGACTTCACACAATACAGAAAAGCTGTTAATTACAGATTTTTTATCTCTGGAAAATACTGATTCAAAAAAACCGACATACTCAAATATAAAATTTGATTCGTTTTTATACAGATCTTTAAGTTTCTTAATAATTTCAACTTTGCGTAATTCAAAATTCAAGGATTCTATTTTTAGAAGGAGATTAAGATCTTCAATTAGATAAAAAATATTTTCTTTATTTTTTTTTAGATTCTCAGTAAGAATTTTAAAGCTTTCTTCTTCAGAATATCCCTGTTTCATAATAAAAATTGAGGGTACTTTTCCAAAAAGGAGTGTATCAAATGAAAAATTGAAATATTCAGTCAATGACTTTTCAAATTGCAGTTCCTGTCTGGCTATAAGTCCCGAACAGAACAACATTATTATCAAAAAAACAGTAATACAATTTTTTTTCATCACTAATTCCAGAATGCGGTTAAATTTGAATGTTCTATTCTCCCATTCATAACGCAGTCTATATTATATCAGATTTCACTATAAAAATGCATGTTAATATTAATGGCTATAAGTGCCGATATATTATTATAATATTAAATATCGTGCCAGCAACAGCTGACTCTATGTTTACAAATAATTGGAAACTATATGCTATTAAGCGAATTGCTCCAGGAAAATACTATTATTCTGGACATTGATATAACGCAAAGATTTGAGATAATCGATTTTCTTATAAATCAACTTGGAAATATCTATTGCCTCGATAAAGACCTGATAAGCAAAATACGTAACAAGATTATTGCAAGAGAAAAATCGATGTCAACTGGACTAGGAAGAGGATTAGCTGTACCACATGCCGAGGTTACAGGAGCTAAATCTACAATGGCGGTCATGGGCGTCACAAGAAAAGGGATAGATTTCAACTCTCTTGACGGAATCGCCGTAAGAATTGTTGTCCTTCTGGTTATGCCAGCAGGAGAATTCAAAGAACATATTATGACATTAAGCGGGATTGCGCATCTTATGAAAAACCAGTTATTACGCCAGCAAATAGTATCACTGAAAACAGCAGAAAGAATTTTTTCCTGCATATTAACTGAAGAAATCAACGAATTACTTAAATAATAACTTTCAAGGAGAAAGGTATGAAACCGGAAGTAGATATAACTAAACTGAAGTACTATGCCCGTTCCGAAGAGAAAAAACTGCGAAAACAAGCAGCAATAAGTTTTGGAAAAATGAATGATCCCGAAGCAAAGAAAATTCTAATAGAATTAAGTGAAGATGAAGACATCTCTGTTAGATATTTTGCCAAAAGATCATTAAGACAGTTTGAAATCAATCATCAAAAACCCGAAAAAAGAGTTAATCTCGAGGATCTTGAACCAGACAGCTTCATGAAAGCCAAATTAACACAGTTGTATTCTCCCAAGAAAGAAGAACGCATCAAAGCAAGTCGAATTATTGAAGAAATAGGTGATCATTCTGTCCTTCCTGAAATAATCGACATACTTAACAAAGAAAAAGATCCGGTGATTACTTCCAATTTAATCAGCATCATAGGAAAACTTGGCGGTAACGATGAAATCGAACTATTAAAAAAATTCCTTACAAACAAGTCTGACTCCAGGGTAAGAGCCAATTCAATTGAAGCAATTGGAAACATTCAACAGGATGCTGAAATTTTCAAACTGATTGCTCCCTTTATTAAGGACAAGAATCCAAGAGTCGTTGGAAATTGTGCAAAGATACTATGGAATTATTCAAGAGAAAAGACCATTCTTCTGTTGAAAAACATGTTGGATTCAGATAATAAAGACTTTGTGTGGTCAGCTCTTTATGCATGTGGGGAGCTTCCTTCACTGGAAACCAGATTATTGATAATAAGTGTTTTCAAACATCCGGATTTAAATTATCAGCTTCGCGCTGCAAAAACACTTAAAAAAATTGATGAATCTCTTTTTGATGACATCTCTGTTCTGCTTCTTAAAAAAAGTGAGACCCTGAAATTACAAATAGATCCCGGAGTATATAAATACCTGACCGATATCCTTCTCAATCAGCCTGAAGAAGATCAGATAATAGCTGCATCTATCCTGTTTTTAATCGTACAACCAGAAGATAGAAATATCGAAGTCAATTTAAAAGAAATACTACAGAATGATGAAATTAGCGAAAAACTGCTGGCAACACTAGTTAAATTGCTTGCAAAAGTTTGTGGAAATAAAGAATTATCACTTATTTTAAGTTTCCTCGAAAGTAAACATGAACGAGTCATAGCAAATACTATAGATGCTCTCGAATTCATCGATGATCCAAGAATGGTACAAGTCCTTTTTTCATTTCTGAATCATGATAATCTTCGTATTCGTGGGAATGCCATAAAGATTCTTAAGAAAAGTTTCAGAACCAATCTGAGGGAAAAAATTGAAAAACTGCTGAAATCCAGTAATGAAGATGAAAACAAAGTCGGAATGCATATACTTGATGAAGTCGGTACAGATGAAGACCTGCCATTATTAACCATTTCTACTATAACTTATCAAGGTAATCTTATGATTACCAAGAATAAACTTGTAAATAAATTAAAAAGAAAAGCTGAGCTTAAAAATCAACTTCACGAGAAAATGAATATTGATAATTTAAAAAGAGCTATCACAAAAGCTTTTGATATGCTGACTGATCCAGATTTCATGGTTCGAAAACATGGTTTGGAATTCCTGAAAAGTAATTCTAATCTTACAACAATACATCACTTTATTGAAAAACTTGAATCGGAAAAAAATCCATACCTGATAGCGACATATCTTAAATTAATTGGTATTTGTAGAAAGAAAGAAGTTTTTTCTGTAATAGAACCCTATCTTAAGCATCCGGAATGTCGAGTTCGAGGAAATGCTGTGGAAGCACTTTTTGATATTGTAACTCCGGCTATCCTTCCCGCAGTCACACCACTTCTGAACGATCCAGATCTTAGAGTCAGAAAAAATGCTGCTTTTCTGGTTTGGAAATCAAGTGATACCAGCGAAATCAAAGAACTAAGAACTTTACTGGATACCGTTGAAAGCGCTCTTAAAACTACAGCCAACATTGTGCTATCTGAAGATATACAGATTGAAAAAGCGCTGAGTTCTCATATTCCAAAAGACACAGACAAAAGCAAAAATAAATTGAAATTTATACTTGCAGGTTCTGCTGCATTTATCATTTTTCTACTTATTACATTCATCTATTCTATTACGTATATCCTGAATAGATTTGATAATAAAATAAGTCAGAACGAATCACTAATGGTCAGCAAAATTCAGAAGATCGTTGAAAATAAAGTTGATGCTATTGAAAAACAGTTAAACAGTGCAACTTCACTTTCTCCACAGCAGCTGAAAGCATTGAAAAAAAGTCTGAGGTTCTCAAAAAATGATATTGAAAAAATGATACTCAAGATCCAGAAATTACGTAAAAAAGATCCTGTAGTTATAAAAATTCCAGTTAAGAAAGATCCCGACCATAAATTGAGCCTTTCTGAAAGAAAACTTATGGAAAAACTTATAAAATATACTGGCGAAATACAGAAACTGGTTGCTGAAAAAGATTACAATACTGCCCGGGCATTAATTGAAGAAGCGTTGAAACTGAAAAAAGATTATACACCAATACTCTTTCAACAGGGCTTGATACTTTATGATGAAAGTAATTTTATCGGTGCATTAAAACTGTTTAAGAGCTGTGTTTTAAATGAACCTAAAAATGCAGACTATGTTTTCTATGTTGCCGATACATTCAAACAACTTGGAAAAGAAAAATCATCTCTGAAATATTATGAACAATTAATGATAATTGACCCTTCCAATCCAAATCATTACATGGAAGCAGGGAAAATTTTACTTGCAGATGAAGATTTTCAAAAAGCGAACGAAGTCTTTATCAGTGCCTGTAAAATCGATAGAAAAATGATAGAACCAAAAATATTTTCGGGAATATGTTACTTCAATCTTGGGGATGTTGATCAGGCCAGGAAAATTTTTGAAGAATTGAAAAAGAATAAACAGGGTAAAGAGATACCATATGTTTATCTTGGTGAAATATTACTCAGAGATTCTCTATTTGAAGAAGCTAAAAAATTGTTTCGAAGCGCTCTTGGAATAAATCCTTCCTCTGAAAATGCTCTCCTGGGTTTAAGCAAACTTTCCTTTTTCACAAACGATATGGATAAAGCCAGGGGTTATATTGAAAAAATTCTGATCAATAAACCAAAAGATATAAATTCACTCCTTCTACTTGCAAAAATTAACAAGGCTATGATCATGTACAATGAGGCCATTAAAATCCTTATCAAGATAATTTCTTATGATAGTAATGAATACGAAGCATATGATCTGTTAATAGAATTACTTTTGAAGAAAAAGAAATATTCAGAGACAGCTGATTATTTATCTCTTTACCTTTCTGTTCTACCCGAAAACGATCAGATCAAAAGAGACAATGTCGAAAGACAGCTTTTTGCAATCGAAAAAAGACTCAACAGAAAAAAAACTCCAAAATCCGGATCAAAAAAATCTGGAAATAAGGTTATTAAAAGAAGATAATTATGAGAAATTCTCCAATATTATATTTATTAGTCTTAATATTGTTAATAATATCAGGGTGTGGTGATTACACTCCTACACTTGGACGCCCGGGTGACGATATCACTGAAAACCCCAATGATTATCTGGAGATAGACGGCCATAGGCTTAAATCCGGATATTTCAGGATCATTGCAAATCGTTCCAAAGAGTTGACAGGTGAAGCAAAAATTATAAAGACAAAACAGCAGGAGTATTATCTTTTTCTATCAGAAAATTTTAAAATTGATGAAAGCGATACTAATATGCTATATCTTTCCACTAATCCAATTCTTCATTCCCCAAGTGACATGACTGACAAATTCCTTATAGGAAATTTGCAGAATAATTCAGGATTCCAGTATTACGCCATGAAGAATGAATACGATGTATGGCTAGATGGAAATTTTTACCAGTCAGTTGCTATATATAATTCTACAAGCGGATTATTGATTGGTTATGTTCATCTTTATGAAACTGAACCATATGAAGAGAATCTTTGGGTTCGTACGCATTCAACTGTTTATTGAAAACAAGAAAAACATTAATGTTAAATATCAATATAGATGGGGCCAGAGCTTTTGTGAACTTGAAATCCAAGTTCATGAAAGTTGCTTTGACCCCTGCGCCAGATAAATTGTTTCCACCTAATATTGTGTAGAAGTGTAGCTACACAGACTGGCAAAACCTCTCCTACAATATTAACTATAAATTTTGCCATCTTTATTTTTTCTTCATAGCAAATTCTTATTTTGTCTTTATTACCGGACAGGCACAGGCAGACTGTGTCACAATCCCTCCGTCATCCTCGGGCTTGACCCGGGGATCCATTTTAATTACTTTACCAATTGAAATAGATTACCCGATCAAGTCGGGTAATGACAGCAATAACAAGACTTTTTAAATTT
>DAOVTB010000261.1 GCA_030633305.1 Candidatus Muiribacteriota bacterium | reverse complement strand
TAAATTTCCTGTTTTGCAGTCCAGTCGAATACTTCTTTAACAGCACCTAGCGAATCCATTCTTGACCCACTGTAAAAATGAAAATATATATCAATTGGACTTGTTACATATTTTTTACCGGTATTTTTAAAGGTATCGATAACTTTTTTAAATCCATCAAACGGACCACGCCAGAGATTTGTATAGAGATTTTCATTTGATGCTCCAGTGTGGACCTGAATCTCAGTTCCTATTTTAACATAGGGCGGTGAAACAAAAAAGTAACCTGATACTTCATTGTCATAACGAGTATCACCACCATTTATATTCAAAATACCTGATTCACGACAGAATTCAAGATGTTCCATAGTGGGTTCACAATCGCCACTCCAGAACAACATCCTTGTGGATTTAGAAAATCTTTTGTTGATCAAATCAATTGACCCTTTTATCTCAAAACGAAAATCATGCAGATAACTATGCCGTATATAAGTAATAGTATTCTTTTTTTTATTTTTCATGTCCCAGATATATGGATGATTTACTGTATGTGAAGCAAGTTCGACATTTTTAAGTCTGATAATCCTGTCTGCAAGTGCCATTGTATATTCACGGCCATTATATTCGGGTAGTATTTCATTGAGGATAAATGATACAGAAATCGGGAAATTGAGTTTTTTAAGTAGTTTGTATATTCTTTCGGCACTGATTACATCATAAGTTCCTTTGTGAGTATTGCTAAATCCATCACCATCAATATGACTAAACATTATCCTTGGTCCTGTTCCTCGCTGGTATAACGGTATTATTTCAGGATCAAGAAAGTTTCTCAAGGCTTCAAAAAAGTTAATATAGTATTTACACGATTCATGGTCAAAGATGATATCACCAAGAAGGAAGAAAGAATTTTCGTTAAAATATGCCGGTGTAAATAACTTGTTTTGATGCTTGAATTGTAAGATAACTGTATTGTTATTATCAGTTGGTGTAAGGCCAAAAATAGATTTCTCTTTTGAGAGTTCCAATTTCGTCTCAAAGGGATAATAAACTGAATTCATCTTTGAAATACTTGTTTTTGAAAGATCAATAAATTTGGAAAAAGAAACTTTGAATTTTCGTAAAAAATTTTCAACTGTTGTCCAATGAGGAGAATCTCCTTTTTCATTATAAATTGGGAGATAACCTGTAAAAATATATTTCTCTGCACGGCTTTTTACCAGAAACTCCATAACTTCTCTGCTTCTTTTCAATTCTGGCACATTAAAAGCTGTCATGATTATCTTTGAATTCAAATATGGGGTTAAATCAGGAGTATTATTAATGTCTACATATGTAAAATCATAACCAAGATAATTCAGTGGTAGTTGAAAATGTTTATAAAATAGATTATCTCTCCAAAGTTGTAACTGTGTTGAAAAAAGTACAAGTATTTTCCTGTTGATGATACGGGATGAATCTGCGGATTTTGAATCATTATTAAAAGTGGTTACATCCATGATAAATTTATCAAGGTTCAATGCAAGTTTCCATTTAGCCCCTTTTTTCATAACCAGAAATGGTGTTGAAGCATAACCACCAGTTTCGGTAATGATAACTGGACAGAATTTTTTACCATTTAGTCCCACTTCTATAATTGATTTATATTTATTACAAAAAGGAAAAAGATATCTGAAGTACGTAATATTATTCTTAATATCAGATTCCTTAAATTCCGAATTAAAATAATCCATATCAATCTTTACATCAGAGTCATTCAGTTTATCAGTCCATTGACTTCTGTCTTCAAGGCTGCAGAGGTTGATGATCCGATTATATTTGTCATAATTCAGAAATTTTTTGTGAAAATATACACCTAGATTTCCAAAGAAGATAATTTTTCTTTCATGTTTCCGTGCAGTATGAAGAATCGAGTATAACTTTTTAAAATTCTCTATTTTCTCATCTTCAAAATAACAGATATAAAGATCATATAAATCAATATTGTTAATTTTTCTGTATTCAGATTGATTATATTCAAAACCCTGTTTTTCAAGAATTCCTTTCAGATGCCATATTCCAAACCAGTCACTGGGATTATTTATTTCAGTACCATCATAGATTACAATTGCTTTTTTGTTCAATTGCTGTCCATTTAAAGTTATGGAAAACAGCAGAAAACCTAAAATTATAAAAATATAAATTCTAAACTTCATCTTTTAAAAGCCTCATTTAAATCTAGCATATATTTGGTATGAACTTCAATATATGTGTCACAATCCAATTTGTCATCTTCGGGGGTCGGGGATCCATTTTATTGACATTGCCAATTGGAATAGATTACCCGATCTTATTTTATCTTGTTAATCCTGTCTAATCTTCTTTTTCCTTTGCGTCCACCGCGTTCTCTGCGCGAAATCTTTATTTTTACAATTCCTCATACACGCTTACTCCAATATATTTGGATTTGTACTCAGAATTTGAGAAACGCCCTGATACAGATGTTGAATATGACATTTCAAGATTAATAGTCCAATTGTTTAATTTTAATGGAGCCGAACAATAAATACTGTAACCTGAATTTTTATCAGAAGTAAAATTCTTTCTTAGTGATATAAATGCTGGACATTGCAGAGGTTGTATGTTCAGTCCATAAGAATATGATTTCAGATTTTTCGGAGAATAATAGTCTTCATTATCGGAACTCTTATGGTCAAGGTAGTCATATTCAAAGGCCAAATTGATATAATGCAAAGGAAATTTTCTGAAGATAAGATCAAGTCTCTGATTAGTTCCAGAATTTCCGTCTGAGTAACCTAAAATATCCCATTTATATGTTAAATCGGCACTTTCAAGGATGCTGAATTTTCCGCCTAGACCAGTTTTTTTCTTTACAAGACCCTGTTTAATGGAATTGGGAGTGTCAAGAATCGGATTATATTCATTATGAAGCCAGAATCGGTTACGATAGTTAAAATCGAAATTTAATCGAAATATTGAAGATTCTGGAAAGTCATAGTAATTTCCTGAAATTGTAAATTTTCTTTTTTCATCTTCAATAATGTAATCTGCAGAAAAGGACTTTAATAATTCCTCCTGTTCATCCGTTTTCTTTACTGTTGGAAGATCGAGTTCAAATCTCCATGAGTTTCTTTCAAGGGGATAAAACATCTCAATTTTTCTTTTAAATACTGTGATATCTTCAGTATCACTGAAATAAGAGGTTTGGAAACGATACCTGTTTTTTGTGTAAAATTCAGTCTGCTTGAGCAAGGAGCTGTAGTAATCATAGGATGGAGATTTCTTGTTTATCTTGAGAGGGGCTAACTGTTTTTTTGCATCATAATATTTTTTATCCCTGATAGAAATCTCGGCGGATTGAAGTATGATGTCAGCATTAAGCTCATATAAAAATGTCACAGGTAATTCATGTTTTGGATATTTTGAGATGTATTTTTCCAATAGTTTTATAGCATCATCTTTTTTTCCAGACCATGACAGATTTTTAGCAAGTTCAACTACTGATTCCTGATTCTGAAAATATTCAAACCTTTTTTTCAATTTGAATATATTTTCACTTTCTTTATCACTGCGAATTTTTTTTATCCGTTGCTTCAAAGATATAAAATCTTTTTGTCCAAGATTATTTTCGAGGTATTTAAAAGCTGTTTCATCATAGATATCATATTCGAATAAAATTTTTTCAGCATGTTCTGATTTTCTTTCTGGCATCATCAATAAAAATAACTTTTCCTTCAATAAGCCATCTTGCATTTCATCAAATGCTTTTTTAGCAAGTTTATTTGGGCCTTCAGCATAAAAATAATTGCTTTTTTTAAAAAGATATTCATTAGATTTTGCCCAAATACCTTTGTATTCAAGGAAGAAGAAAAAAAGCTCCTTATCTACTTTTTCATTTTTCAGATAGAATTCTGCAGTATCCCTGATACTTCCTTTTTTTAGTGCTAACTTTCGTATTTCATTCAGATCACTTTTTGTTTGAGTTCTAGAAAAAGTACATCTTTTTTTTTGAAATTCTACTTTCGCTATCTGACTGCCATTGAAATGCGCCATTTTTTCACTGATTTTCACAAGGATGTTAAATGCAATATCAACTTTTCCTGCGTTAAATAATTGATCTGCAGCATATATGGAGTCATTGATATAAAATCGATTTTCTTTATTGAGAAAACTCCATGATTTCACGAGTTCATCAGTGAGATTGGTTAAAGCAGTTGAATATTTCAAATTGAGCATTACCTCAAGATGAGCAGTTTGAAGAAAAAAATTCAGTTGCCTGTTTTTTGTTTCAGCATATTGTCTGATTAACTTCACTGTTTTGACACTATCGCTGAATTTCATAATTTCTACAATATCTCTGATAATATCTTCCAAATATTTACTGGGATTTTTATCAAGAAGAGTTTGAAATTTTTCGAGACTAAGTTGAGAATTTCCGGTCCAGTTTAGAAGTCTTGCTTCATGTAGTTGCATCTTTATATCCGAAAATAATGTGTTAAATTCTTGTGTCCAATACAACGATTTTTTTAGATTCCCATTCCAGGAATGAATATTTGCAACCGTTTTTAGAATTTTCTCAGATTTTTTACCACCCAGATTCAGGTATTTTTCATAAGCTTCAACTGCCTTTAATTCATTACTTTCCCACAGATAATATTTTGCAAGTTCAAGATATTGAGTCAATTCTTTTGGCTTTTTACGTATGGTAGACAGAATTTTTTTAATTGCTATCAAATTCTCAGAAGATGATTCAACTGAATCTTGAACGGAAAACACCATGGAATTCACAAAAAAGATCATCATAAGGGCTAATAAAAAGCATGATTTTGAAGCTTTCATTCTCTGCATATTACTTATTATACTTAAAATTGTCAAAAAATAATATGTACACCTGCACTCTTCTGAACATTTTATTCTTTTTTGCAATAAAACCTGAGAATTTAAAATTCAAAGATTGCTTATTAAATATTCAGGTTATATTATAATCTTCAGGGGGACAATATTCATATGGGACTTGATATAAAAAATTATATCAATCAGCAGACAATAACTGAAAAATTATTCACAGAAGGGTCCAGAATAGTTAAAAGCGTCGGTGGCTGGTGGTCGACAATTCTCTATCTTCTGCTGATATCTTGGTTTGCACATCTTACCACCAATAATTCAGTAGTACTTTATTCAATATTCACAAATGCTATTGCGTTATCAATGATAATTGGAACTCTTGTCAATGCTTTGTTATCACAAATTATTTCAAATAATATTTTTCTTGGAATTTATAAAGTCATTCCAAACGAATTGACAGGTGGAATGCTGATTGGAATTTCTGGAAGTTTTATTACATCATTGTTACTCGTTTTTTTTCTTTCCAGCCAACCGGTAACATTATGTTTACTGTTTGCAGCAGTTACATCAGTATTAACCGGATTGTGGATCACTAATAATGTCATGTCGATTCTAAAAAAAAAATGGATTGAATTTTTGT
>DAOVTB010000018.1 GCA_030633305.1 Candidatus Muiribacteriota bacterium | reverse complement strand
CATTGTTTATTATGAAAAACTAAATGTAATTTTCATGCCATGAAAAAGATTTTACATTCATGATTTTTGAATCAGTTCTGTAACATTGTATAATCAAGGGTGTTTTAAGCTTCACTCAAGAATAAAACATATAAATATACTTCTTAAAATTTATAATTGAGGCATAAAATAAGCCTTGTTATTAATATCAGGATCAAAATGTTCCCAGAAAAAAATTACAAAATAACTTGCCAATAGTTATGAAAATGTAACTAAAAAGTAGCTCAAAACCCCTTCGTTTGTTACATTTTTTTACATGTTTCTGTTAATATCTTCTTCATTCTTCGACGATAAATTAAATAGAGGTTGATGCATTAACTAAAATTTCAATTCTGTAATTCAGAAAAATCATCATGTTGAATCAAAACATTTTATAATTAAAAGGGGGTGAAGAAATATGATCAACGGAGCAAGTAGTGGGACTTCTGCAATGTCACAGATGGCTATGATGCGGGGACAAAGACAAAATCAGTTTAAAAACATGGATGCAAATACTGATGGTTCACTGGACATTAAAGAATTAGGTTCAATGGCTGAAAAAATTTCCGAAGCATCGGGTAAATCTATAGATGCCGAAAAGATGATGGCAAAACTAGATACTGATGGCGATAGTCAAGTCAGCAAGGAAGAGTTTAAAGCCGGCCGTAAAAACGGGCCTCCTGGCGGAATGAAGGGAATGATGGGAGCTTCTGGAATGAAAGCCATGATGAAAATGAAAGGTGGAGGCATGAAGGGAAATACTTCACAAAGCTTTATGGATATGCTTGAAAGTTCTGAAAGCGAAGATTCAATTGATCCACTAGACACTAATGGTGATGGTATTGTTAGCGCTTCAGAATCAGCATCAGGAATATCAACTTCTATTCAACAATATCTTGGCGAAATGGCTACGGGTGCAACCCAGAGCAACAATACACAAAGTTTGCTGAATTTATTAGGATAATATTAATCAACCTGATAAAAATTATTAAAAACTTTGAATCAAATAGTATTTAGTACAAGTGCCTGTCACTTTTATTATAAGTGGCGGGCACTCTTCATTTAACTGAATTTAATTCCAGACATTAAAAAATATTTTCGTTATTTTCAAAAAAACCAAATTTTCTGAAAGTTACACCTCTCACTTAAATCATAAACTCATAAATTTTCAGTTTAGAAAATCTGTTTTTTTATTTATTGACAATTTATCTGCTCAGATGCATAATTGATTCAATTTTTTTGATGTAAAATTTAAGAAAAAGGATGATGTGGACCATGGCGGATAAAGAAAATAAAGTATATATAATAATTGGTCATAACGATCAGGAATATTTAGAAAAACTTAAGAAAATAGTAGAAGTACGTGAAGGTGTTTATTCAATAATGATAAATAAATGCCCTGCCATTCATTCCTTTAATCTTATGAATTTTGGACGATTTTCCATCAGAGAAGCTTCATTGAAACCAATTTGCAGGCACGCAATCGCATTCGTATGTATTGATTCTGTTACAATTATTGCAGATATACTTGAAACTGCAAGCGAAGTTTACTCTGAAAATAATGACGATGGAATCATATGTTCTATAACTGATAATGAATTAAAAAAACTGGATAATCTTTATTCAAAAAAATCTGTTGAAACACAAAAGACATTTATAAATGATGAATGTATTATCCTCGATAAATCATTTTATTCAAAAGATGATCTCTTAATGTTTCTAAGCAAAAAAGCCTTTGACATCGGAGTAATCAATAATGTTGATTCTTTTTTTGCATCATTACTGAAACGGGAAGAACTTCAAAGTACAGGTATTGGGCATGGCATTGCTTTCCCACATTCGCATCATGATTCAGTAATAAAAGATTTTGTTATGTTTATACGTCTGGAGAAAAAACTGGATTTTGATGCAATAGATGGTCAGGGGGTTGAATTAATATTCCTCCTGGGAAATCCTATTAATAGCAAAAATCATCTTCCAAAACTAGCTGCATTAAGCCGTGCACTTCACGATAGAAATAAAGCAAAAATCTTTGCCCTCTCAACAGACAAAAATGAAATAATTTCAATAATCGGAGAAATTTAAAATGCATTCCGAAGTCATAATGTTATTACTAGAAATCGGAGGACTGCTTATTATCAGTAAAATAGCAGTTCATTTCGGAGTTAGAAAAAAAATTGCACCAGTTTTTATGTTGATACTGATTGGATTACTCTTTGGCCCTTCCTGCATAAATATTATCAAGGAAAATCACACCCTTTCTTTTTTTGGAGAGCTTGGTGTTATCATGCTCCTTTTCACCGCTGGGCTGGAAACCGATATTTCATCCATGAAAAAATCAGGAATCCCTGGACTCGCAGTAGCAACTGGAGGAATAATTATACCTTTTGCTATAGGTTTTTCACTTGGAAAGATATTTGATTTTTCAACAATGCGCGCCTGTTTTATTGGAGTTATAATGACAGCTACAAGTGTCAGTGTCACCGTTATGACCCTTTGGGAATTGAAACAACTCAAAACAAAAATAGGAAGTATAATTTTGAGTGCTGCATTGATTGACGACATCATTTGTATTCTTTTACTATCAATACTGCTAAGTATCGGGACTGGAGTTGGAAATTTAGCCATGTCTCTTGTGAAAATGATTTCCTTCATCGTTTTCACCTGCCTTGCAGGTTTTTTTATTTTCCCTCCATTTCTGAACATGACCAAAAGATTTAAGGCTCCTGAAGCAAATCTTTCAATAGCAATAGGATTAATGCTTGTCTTCTGTGGATTAGCTGAACTTGCTGGTATTGCACCTATAACCGGAGCTTACTTGACAGGTCTGTTTTTAGGACTTACACCATCAAAAAATAATATTCTTGAAAAAACGGAAGTTATCGGAAATGCTATATTTATCCCATTATTTTTTATCCTGATTGGACTACAAACAGATGTGACGGTAATTAATTCAAGTAATCTTGGTTTCATTCTTTCATTTGTACTATTGGGAATTTTAGGGAAAATTTTCGGTTCAGGAATCGCTTCATTATTTCTGAAGTATTCAGCTAAAGACAGTCTTAAACTTGGAGTCGGCATGATGCCAAGAGGCGAAGTCGCACTGGTTGTTATTGCAGCTGGTAAAAAACTTGGAGTTATCCAGGCTATTGAGATGAATGCAACGATTATGCTTGTTATTGTCTCTGCTGCTTTAGCCCCTGTTTTATTAAGAATATTGTACAGTCAAAAAGAGACCTGAAAACAAACTACAACAAAAGGCTGAAATCATAGATTAAATCAAATTATCTTGAATCTTTTAACATAATTTGAGTATAATCAAATTAAGAATCAGTAATTCATGAAAATCTGAATTTGTAATATAAACGAGGAAAATATATGAAAAAACATGCTCCCCAGTATTTTGATAAATTCATCAAGTCGAATGGTAAAAACCTGGATTCTGGAATCCATTGTTTACTACAGGCTCCTGCCCGTATACTGAAATCAAATATTCCATTAAAAATGGATGATGGTACTATTTCACTTGTACAATTCACAAGATACATATACACCGATTATCTCGGACCTGGACTTGGTCCACTTTATATTTCAGAAGATATTACAGATGAATTTCTATTACTGGATTCATTTGAAAATACAATAAAGAATTCCCTGATGGGTTTACCATTTGGCGGAGCTTCAGGTTGCCTACGTATCAATCCCAAGAATCTTACTCCTGGCGAAATCGAAAGATTGGCACGCGGACTTGTTTTCATGAATCACCAGAATATGGGACCTGAAATTGATGTTTACTATCTAGTTGATGAGAAATATTCAGGAATGATGAATTATATTAACAGCACTTATAACATCGTAAAAGGAAAACATGGAATGCCAGTTGCCCTTGGAAATGTAAATTCTAAATTTAACAGAAAAGAATTTCAACTGCTAAGTCTTTTGGAAGTCATAAAAAAAGCTATTTCATTTTCCGACTTAAAAATAGATAAAATTAGTTTTGTTATGGGATCAACAACCAAAAAAGATTTCATGATAGCTAAAATCCTTGAGGATAAATACAATGCAAAGCTAATTGCAATTAAAGCCAATAACAGTTTCTTCCTTGTGAATCAGCATAAAAATTCTCAGCATTATCATGAATTAACAAAAACTGGAAAACAACTAATAGATCTTCCTGAAGAAAAATACATGAATACCGAAGAAACGTTTAAAATTAAATCAGATATCATGATTTTAGACTGCGGCGAAACTTTTACTACAGTGGAATATAATAAATCACATTTTTCCCTGATATTTGAAACTTGTAAAACGAGCCAGAATTTTAAACTGGATAAATTATTTCACGCGAAATCAAAACTTTATATTCCTGCAATTGTTTTCTCAATTTGGGAAACAGCCTACTGTGCACTTAAACTTCTGAATTGCAGGAATTTTTGCTATATTTCAAATAACAGGCTTATTATTGATAGATATCTTTCACTATTAAACAAGCCACTTACAAAAATTGGAAACATAGATGACTTACCTTTCAGGGTTGAACTCTTAAAATTAGCTCTTAATAATCTTCAAGAGGCAATAATCCAGAAAGGGATTATGCCATAATTCTTTTATTAGTTGCCATAATCAAATTACCTATGTAAAATGTATTTAATACTATCAGATTATTGGCAAGGAGACACTACTTAATGCTTGAAATCAAAAAAGAAATTGAGAACGATGAAGCTATTTTTTATTTAACTGGACATTTAGATGCATTAACAAATGAGTCATTAAAAATTGAGCTCGACCAGATCCATGATTCAAATATAACACTTGATTTCAGAAACATTGATTATCTAACAAGCACTGGGCTTCTTGTTATACTTTCTACTTATAAACGATTGCAGGCTGCTGGCGATGAAATGAAAATACTTAATGTTAACGAAAAAGTTTACCAAATTTTCAGTATGATCGGATTTGAGGATCTGTTCATTATAAAGAAACTCCATGTCTGAAATTAATAAAGAACTTTTTAAAAATTTCGTATTGCGATTAAAGAAAGATCGTGGAAAATCTGAACAGTACCTCACACAGATTTTAGTTAAAATGTCTTCTCAGTTAGGTATTCAACTGGCTTCAGATGAAATTGAAGAAATCATAAAAGAGACTTTTAGCGATTTAGAATCACAATGAATAAAGAATATATTTAATTTCTATATTATTATCATTTCCAAAAAAAAGCGTATGATTTATCGAGAAAAAATCCTTCCTTGAATTTGAATCTAGAACAGAATTTCCTGAAACAGTATCACCAGATTTAATATCAAAACAAAGACATGATCCCGTCGCTTTATTTTTAATCATAGATTCAGAATATTCAAATCCATCATAACAACCTTCGCTGAATACCAATGGATCAGGAAGAGCTGCAATATTCAGATAAACTGATTGAGATTGAGATTCTTTCCTGATATTGATATCACATATTATTTCATCCTCTTCCAAACGATAAATCAAAGTTATACTTCCCTGGAAAAATTTCCCTTGAAATAAAATTGTATTATTATCAATTTTAGGTGGTGAAAATACTACATCTATGTTTTTAAATTCCTCAATAATATTCAATTTAGTTACATAATTGTTTAATCTAAAGCAGCTGTATTTATCAGGAACATTTTCACAATCTTTAAGCCAGTCCCACAGAACACCCGCTCTGTTTAATCTCACTGATTCAGCATTATTGTTACAATGTTTTTCTCCATAATAATGAGTTGTATAATCCCTGAAAGAGATTCCTCTTTTAAGATCAAAAAGATGTATGATACTACCTGTTGATTTTGAAATACAGCCTGAAAACTTTGCATTCCAGAACAGAATATTATCTCCCTGATCATCAAAACCAGATGGTTTTCCATTAATTAAGCAATCAAAAGCCATGAGAGGAAAATCGACTCGATTAGCATCAATCCATTGTGAAAAGTCATCTCCTCCAATCCCAATACATCCAAATTCATACAAATGGGATGAAAGAATCAAGTCAGCTAAATCAAGTAATTTTTCACCAACTTGACGAATATCTTTATCCAGAACAATTTCATTCATCATTTTTTTTCGATCTTCTATTTCATTGTTGATTTTATCAAAATATTCACTGAATTTAGAAATTTTTGGAGATCTTTCAATAAAATCCTTCCAATCCGAATAACCAGTTTCGTAAAAAAATCTATCAGTTTCCTGACAGCATACATCCATCCAGTTTGCCCACCCTATTGGAATATTTATATCATTTACAATTTTTATATCCGATTCGCCACTTATCATTTCATTCGGCAGAATAAATTTATAACCATTGTCTTTAAAAGAAGAAAACAGAATATCCAGATTTTCAGTATCCCTATCCATATCTGCTACGGTCTTTTTCTCCATAGCCCAAAGCCTGAACATTTCAGCATCCTCAGCAAATGTAATCAAAGGATTTTCTAATTCAGATTCTTTCACAACATGTTTAATATTCCTATTGAGTTCACTAAAATCCAGACTCTCACTATTTATAAAATTATCAATTCCCCATTTGAATTCTTTTATGTCTGGAAAAACATAAAATTTCTTATCATTTAAATTTAAGCAAAATGGAAGAGAAATGATTTTCTTTAATGAGGGCTCTGACTGCAGTATTGTATTTTCAATAAAAGAATACTCAAAACCACAATTTAAAGCGAGATCAACAAGTTCCTGAGACCATACCCTTTCACTGGACCAGAATCCTTTTACCTGAATCTTAAAATAATTTTCTATCATCCTCTTATGCATCAATATTGATTTCATTCTAATTTTCAGTGGTGTTACTATTGAAATATCCTCTGCATAACTTGAAGAAATAAGCTCGCAGGTACCTTTCTCAATCATTTGTTTTATCAGAACAGGCGTTCTTGATTTCTTGTACAGTAAAGTTTTAAGAAGAGGTCCAGAAATATTCAATACAAATGGTAATTCGAGCTCATTAAGACTTTCCAGCAGAATTTCATAACAAACATCATCAGCAAGATACGCAAATGGAACTTGATTTTGATTCATATGAAAAACCAGTATCATTTTTATTCCAGCATCATTTTTAATCAACTTTTCCTTGATGTTCAATACTCTTTTCAATTTATTTTTAATTCTCTCTAATTTCATCTCTTACCATTCCAAATAATTCCAACCCTTGTTTAACAGAATTTCTTAATTCTACTACATAGGCTCTACTATAACCTGCTTTTTTTGAATTTTCCAAACTAATTTGATTATAATCTCCATAGGGATAGGAAATATATTTGACTTCTTGTTCCAACAGATTTTCAAGTACGTCCTTGCTTCTTTTGAGCTCAGTGAAAACTCTTCGTTCTTCAAGTGTTACTAAAGAAGTATGGCTCATCGTATGTGATGCAATAGTCACATTTTCAACAGAATTCATTTCTTTTATCTCGTTAACATCCATCAGAGAAAAAACTGGAAGTTCTTTAGAAAAATCCCACCGATTCCAATCCCCCATTAAACCAGCAACAATAAATACTGTAAATGGAATCTTCAGCTGGATTAAATAATCATAACTTTTTCGATTCAAGGTATAACCATCATCAAAATGCAGTAATGCAATATTTTCATCATTACAAATATGCTTTTTTGAAACTTCCGATTCAGAAATAAATGTAATTCCACTTTCAACTTTTTTTTTAATAAATTCCCTGAAAAAAGTATTACTCACAGTCCATGAATCTGAATAATCATCACTGATTTTATGAAATAGATATGTCTTCACTGCAACTAATTTTCCTATTTTTTAAATTAATAACTCGGCTTAGTTCTCTTGTAATAAATAACCTTAAATTTTACGGCCTCATTATTTTGTAAAGGAATCTTCGCATTTTTTATTGAAGTCATATTATATTCTGCTCCAGTTTTCATGTTCTTCAGGATCAGTTTATAATCTGATGGAAAATCTGATAATTCCCATTTTAATTCTGCATCACTAGTTTTAAGATCATATTTTACAAGTTCCATATCCCAAATAATGTTTCCATCACTGGCAACAGGTTCACGTATATCAACAGTATAATTTCCTTTTTCTGAAGATTTATATTCAGGATGTGGGAAATAAAGTGAAAGACCAGGTGTAATTGCCATTGGTTCTAAAACATCTCTTATATCTGAACCATCAGTAGCATTTTCATTGATTCCAATAAAATTATCCTTATCCTTATAATCGCCACAATAAGCAGAGATTTTCACCTGCCATTTTTTAACATCCGCAAAAATAGCTTTTTTCTGACGTCTGTAATCTGATTTTTCAGATTTTTTAGGCGGAGGTGAATAAGTGCTGTCAACAGCAATAATAAGTTTACAATCAACTTCGCTCTTTAGGAAATAGCCATAACCAGGCATCAACTCTGCATCATCAGCAGCAATGAAACCCAAATTGAACCCATATAATTCATACCAGAAAAAATAGGGCTTGATCAATTCCTGATCAATTGCATCTTCTATATTTAACGATTGCCCCTGATACGATACAGCAATCTTTGAAAAAGGAACTGATTGCAGTTTAGGGCTTCCAATCATATTCCAGTCGCCGCCTTTAAGGTCTAAAGAAAAAATTCCTTTTTCCTCATTTTCCTCATATCGAACATCCAGACCTTTAACAGATAATTTTGTATCAGCAGGTAATTTTATCCAGTATCCTTTTCCAATCTTGAAATAACCGAGTCGACCACCAAACTTTGCATCATACCCCAGAAATTCGCCATCATTGTAATGATAGATAGAAAATTTCTTTCCATATAGAAATCTGTCCATAACAATCTTAATCTTTTCTGGGACCAGATCTTCATCAACAGCGTTAACTGGAAACGAAATCAAATTCCATCCCTTTCGATACGTTTTTTCAAAGTATGCCAGTCCTGTTGTAATAATATATTCAACAGAGAAATCTGCACTAGTAATCTTTATGGTATGTTCCGTCTGCTCACGGAGATCAATATATGTTTCTGTATCTTTTTCAATAAGCTGAACTCCATAATTTGCAGGAACACCCATAATATCCCAGTTTAAAGTAATTTCTTTGCCACTCAGGTTTTTAGCTTTTATAGTAAGATTATTTTTCATGACTGATGCACCAAGGTCTTTTTCTTCCCAGATATCAGTTCCAAGCTTAAAAGTTTCTTTTTCATCAGCAGAAGTAATTGTTGAATATACAGAAATTCCTGTTTCTGTTAGCTCATCTTCAATAACATCTCTCAGGTCATCTTTATAATCAGTCGCATTTTTATCCATTCCCCATTCAAAATAATCAGGATCAACACTTTCAGAAACAGAAAGATTTAGCTTTCCAGTCCAGCCAGTTACATCAAGTCCCTTGACTTTGAATGAATATGGAGCAGAAATAGCATTACTTGCAGGAGAAGTCACTGTTTCACTACCATCATTGGCTTCTATATAATAATAAACCACACTATCAGCCGCAGCTTGTGGTAGTGTTCCAGAGTATTTAAAATAATCACTACTTGTCATCTCTATTTGTGAATACGAGGCATCATCATTAACCTTGTAGAATAATTTCACATACCCATCATCGGGTATCACTTTTGGGCCCTTAACATAAGCATCCAGTGGATAATCAGCTATTTCCTGTAATCCATAAAGCGGAGTATGAGCGATTGAAAGTGAATCAAGATCACTTGATACATCCATTTTGACTTTCAACCATCCAGGAGAAACTGCAAATTTAGCACTTCCTTCACCATCATAAATTTTACCGATAAAGTAAACAACTCCACCTGCTGCTTTTACTTTTTCATCATCTAAAACAGTCCTTACATCAAATACAAAAAAATCATTCTCGTCATTTTCACTTATACCTGATTTAATCAATTTTGCATCGATCATTGAACCAGTTGGAGAATAATATAAACTGATTTCTGCATCACTGTCTTTATCATAATCAATCCAGTTAATAATATAACTGCTTTGTTTTTCCAAATCCTTGTAAACTTCTCCTGCAGGATTAAGGAGACTTAATGAAGGTGCTTTTTCATCATTTGTAACTAGAACTGGATATTTTGTGTAGTCAGAGTAATAAACTTCATTTGCTTCTCCAATCGGATCATAACTACCAAAAGGTGCATCAGTCATCACAGCATAAAGATAATAAAAACGTTCACGCAATACGTTCGTTGTGCTCCAGGATCCAATGGGAACTCCACTGGATCTTTTATAAGAAAGTCCAGAACAGGCTTTGCCATCATATCCAATTGTATTTTCATCGTAAAAAAAGTGTACATAATACAATTTTGCTGGATCTGGATTATAAATTGACCACTTCACCATCAGTTCACTTTCAACTACTTTCTGCTCTGCAGGTTCCAGTATTTCAATTTTAGGATCCTCAGCTTTAGTCACACCATAGCATCCGATTTTACCAAATTTATCAACAACAACAAGACGCCCGTTTGAGAAAGCAGGACTGCCATAGAAAACAGAATAACCAACATCTTTATCTACTCCATATTCCACCTTATCCTCACCCTCCAATCCATTTTCCTCCAATCCACTAAAACGGTCAAAGACTTTGACTTTTCCTGATGGTGTCAATGCAACAATCTTATCACCTGAAATAACTGGTGATGTTGAATATCTGTTAAAATCAACTACATCTGTTTCTGGCAACCACGGTGCAATATCACTGTGTATTTCCTTGCTTGTTCCAAGAACTATCGAATATTTTTCCACTTTCAATTCAAGATCAATTGCAAGCAAAACATGGTTTAAATGAGTAACAGAATAGTATTTTTTTCCAGTTGACGGAGATTCCCAAACAGTATACATTGATTTCATAACAATCATATAAGCAATTTTATCTTTAACCACAATATTTGAAGCATATTGTTTAGAGAAAAATTCTGGATTGGCGACTGTCTTCCTCATCAAAGATTTATAAGAAGACGCTTTCATTTTTCTGGATTTATATTTTTGTTTAAGTCGACGCTGCAAAGCTTTTTTCATTGTTGCTTTAATTTTACTTCGGTTTTTCTTTGCTTGGTCAATATTGATGTTTACTCCCTGGAGGAGAGATGGATTCCTGGGATTTGGATTATACTTAAATCTCATCCCGTCTAACATACTGTCAATAGTTTTTCTTCGTGTCGATTTCTGTGATGTCGCCAGATCAATCGGATCAAACGGATCAACGCACCTGATGACATCCACCTTATCTGTTTCTGTTGTAAGTTGAAACATATTATTACCACTAACATCCATTCTCTGGCCATAGGCTGGAAAAAAATAAACTCCTTCATTATCTACAGACGGTCCAGAAACATAAATGAAACCAGTCGGTAGAGAATATTTCCACACCTCTGCATGAGTAATTATGTCATAACAGTAGATTGTTCCCTGATTATCTCCAAAATATACTTTGTTATCATAAACTGCTGGAACAGACTGAACAATTGCATCAGTTGGAAGTTTATATAAAAGACTTCCGCTTTTCGAATTAAAAGCAAATAAAACTTTTTCAGAAGTACTGCCTGAAAATACAATTCCATTATATACAACTGGACTTGCAATTATATTCCCACCGACTTTTTTATACCACAAACGACCGCCTGTCATAGCATTTACACAATACAAGTAACCATTGTACGATGTAAAATAAACAGCGCCATCATAATACGCCGGGGTACACATAATAGAAGTTGGTATTCTTTTATTTACATCAGTATTACCACTTTCCCCCTGGGTAATATAATATTTCCAGACTAAGGTGCCTGAAAACAGATCAAAACAATATAATTCACCCTTATCAGTTCCTACATATACTCTGTTTTCTGCAATAATAGGAGAACCAAATACCCGGGATCCTAAAGTTTTATTCCATTTTATAAAAAGTTTGGATTCTATCGTTTCACCAATAAATGCCGAGTGTGAAGAGTCTTTCAGAAACATTGGCCAATTTTCAGCCCTCAGTGAAAAACAAAACAGAAAAACAACTGCACATAATATCAATGTCTTTTTCATAGTTTTCTCCTTATTTTATATCAATTACAATCTTATATACCTGAATTCCAATAAATCGGTTCGCAAATATAATTAATTTTATCATCAGTTTAATAATTAATGCAGTAAATAATTTACATCATGTATCTAGACATAAAATAAAGACCATGCCCTGCAACTGATATCCCTGGTATTATCAATACTTTAGCACCTGAATTCGAAGGAAGAATAAAATTACCACGTGAATCTATTTCAGGTGAACCCGGTAAATCATCAAGCATAATTGCAAAGGATGGATTCATAGGATTATATAATAGTTTCTCTTCATCATCATCTTCAAGTATTTCTACTAAATGAGTTTTTGTTACAACTTGATATTTCCGACCATTATCTGCATCAAACTCAAATGTAAATTCATATACCCTCTGCTCATTTATTCTTGTATTTGTAGGTTTTTTAGACACCAGTTTTCCATGAGCAAGAAGTCCTTTTTCAAGAAGTAGATTTGCTTTGAGTCCTTTTTTTATACCAGCAATAACTGTACATAGTCCTATAAAAGGAAAAATAACAACAAAAAGTACCATCGGACCAAATGCTTCCCGACGCAATCCTTTAATTCTCGATACAGATGGATTTCCAGCAGGGTACTCAATAGTAACAGCTTTGCCCTCTCTATAACTCCGACCTGTTGAATAAGATCTATCTTGATATGTATTTCCATCAGGTCCAGTAAATTTATATCCTATTTCATATACATCCCTGTCATTTTCTTCCATACTGGTTTCTTCACAGTATAAAACCCTGCCCTTTTCTTTTACCGCTGAAGAATCAAACTGATACCATGATGTCAAATCAGCATTCATAACAAAGACCCAGAAAAATATCATTCCGAAACCAAAAAAGAACCATCCAAACTGATTCATAAATCCACCAAAGAGAACCTGGATTTTTAGCATCAAAGGTATATTTCTTGGTGGTCTTGTCAAATATTCTGAACTTTGATTCATTGCCTATTCTCCAATCATTGAAATTTATATTATCTATAGTTTACCATGATGGTAATAAAAAATAAGAAATAAGAAAATTTTACAACGAAGGGCACGAAGAATACGAAGGAAAAAAACAAGATAATGAAAGATTAAAAAAAGAGGATCAATTAACAAACATAAAATTTTAATAATAATTTTATCAGAAATAACCTATTTTTTATTTTAACATTGGAATACCTACTAGACAGACTATATAACAAACCACTCGTCACCCTGCCTGCGCCCTATAGGGTAGACAGTATAACTATAGTAAGTCAAGTTCATAAAACTTTTCTTTTTCTTCGTGATCTTCGTGGTAATTTTTTTAACTATTTCAATAAATAATTGATGAATTTCTTTACCAGAACCTTCTGATCTTTTTTATACAGAGATTCAAATTCAAAACCGAGATATACCGCTTTATATCCATGTCTTTCAACACGAACACCTGCAACATCACCATCTCCATACTTAAAAATAGGAGTTGCTTCTTTTCCAAGCTGTTTTAAATTTGCCCCTTTAGGAACACGGTATTTATTATTGATATTCTTCATAGGCATTGATATATCATTCGTACCAACAGTTGAATCAGTACCTTTTAATCTAGCACTTGGTTCTTTTTCAGTTCCAAAATGACCAATTCTAAGCCATTTTTTAAACAAGGTCTGCGCATCTGGATCTTTTTCCATATCGTGACCTGAAAGTAATAATTGACCACCATTATCCAGATAATGGACAAGAGAAGATGGATTATAAAAATGCATCTTAGATTTTATAGGTTTTCCTGAATTTGAGTATTTTACATCAGTGATTGTACCCATATCACTGTTATAACCACAGAATACAATGATAACTCCATCTTTATACTCATTCATAATATCTTCAGTCAAACGGCCATAATACCTTGAATTGAATACATCATATTCAACACCTTTGAGCATTTCCTGATAATATTTCAGATGAAGGTCATTACGATATTCATTACCACAATCGGCAACAATCAGAACATTTGAGCGTTTTTCAAACTGCCCTTTAAACCCGAGTAATTCATCCCAGGTAGAGTCCTTCGCAAATTCAAGTCTTTTATACTTTTTAAGTGGATAATCTTCAATTCCAAAATTGATTGAAAGTCCATATGAAAATTCCATTCCAGCAGTATGACCTTCAGCAAGAATCGGAGAAGTTGCCGGAAATGCAAAAGTAAAGAAAAAATCTTTTCTTGAAGCTACTTTGACTTTATTAAATATTTTTCTACCAGGTGTCTTGATCTGATAGTAAATATATGTAACATAATCTGGAAGATCAGTCAGGAACATTCCAAATTTTCCATCATCACCTTTTTCGCTTATTGTAGTCAATGCAAAATCACCTTCAACATTTGTTCCAGCTGGGAGTTTGAAATTTTCATCTGGTTTATAAAATCCATTTATTCCCCAACGAACTACTGAACCTTTCGGAGCAATTATCCTCACGGGACCATCAAACTGTTTAACACGCTTTCTCTGATGAATCGGATAACCATATGCATCAATTACATCCTGTGCAGCCCTGCTTATTGCACTGTTTCCTGTTCTTGATGAGAGAAACAATGTAAGATCTATCATATCAAACATATCAGTTCCATAAGTCCGACATTTGAATCTGAAATCCTTTTGAACAGATTGAACAAAATCATTAAAATTATCCATAAGTGTATTTGCCAGATTATTGAGTGGCTGAATAAGATTATCAAGTCTTTCAAGTTTAATTGCTGATAAAGTAACAGAACGTGTACTATTGTAGTACTGACTTCCATCTTTGGCATAAGATCTTGTATAGAGCTGAACAATCAGACGACTGAATTCATCTGTAGAAATATCAGGTTTACCTGTCAGGACGTTTAAAACATCTGTATAGCATAGTCCCTGACCTGGTTCGAGTTCTTCTGAACCAATCATCACATCTACATAAGCTTTTATTTGACTCGCAATTTCAATAGTTCCCATAAGACAGGCGTCAAATTGAAGAATATCCATCTTTTTTCCCATCAATTCTGATCCTATACGGGTAAGTTTCCTAAGTGAAGCAGCAGTCATTTTATTTCCTGATTGTGCATCATTGGAAATCCCATGTAAACCAGCTCCGTGATTCCATATAATCGTGTAGTATCTTTCCGCAGGATAGGACTTCACACCCCAGCGCATAAATTCAATCATTGACTGGATAGATCCTGCATCTGTTTCACCAAGTTTAACCTTAAGTTCAGAGCCAATACTCTGATCATTATTATCTTTTTCGATATAATATCTTCTGGTACCATTCCAGTTACCATCATTCACTGAATAAATATCGTTTCTCTTATCATTTACAACATCTTTATGCCTATCAATCTGGACAACAATATTTACGTCACTGTTTGACCCAACTTTTTCCATTTCATTGATATCATCAAGACCGAAACGTTCAAGATCATTATCTGCATTAATAAAGATCATACAGGTCCACTTCTTTTTATACATTGTAAGTTCCGAAAGATATGTAAGTGGTTTAATTTCATCAATCAGACCAAAAGTCTTTTTCAATGCAGCCTGTTTTTCTACATTATTTTTCATATAGAAGCTAAATACTATGTTTGCAAAATCCATATATGTATTAAAGCCACCATACTTTTTCGTAAATGCATTTATATGTGTTGCAAGTGGTTTTGTAAAACCTGGCAAAGCATTCAACTGAACAGAAGTTGCTTTGTTAAGATCGACTTTCACATCATGATTGGCATTTCCAATCTGGTTTTTATCTGAAACAGAAACATTGATATCTTCTTCAAACCATGCCATAAATTCTTCAAATGGAAGATTGATCTTTACCATGAGAATTTTTGATATGACATTTTTATTTTTCATTACATTCCATTTCTGCCTGAGTTTTCTCAGTATTACAAGCTGTGCTTTAAGTTTTTCAGCAATGGCAGGTTCTGCTGTTTTAGTATCATACGTAAATCTATCAACAAGAACCTTAATGAATGATCCCATAAAAGCTCCATTAGGTGATTTTTTCATATATGCCTGAAGAACTGAAATCTTTGAAAAATTTCCTGTTAAACCTTCACGAGCGGCCTCATTAACGTAGTCCTGTTCAAGCTGCTTGCATTTCTTTGCCCGATTATCTGAGGAATGAACCAGATAGTAATAACCACTGAAGTTTTTATCCTTGATAAGAGCATCAATCTTTGCATCAAGCTTCTTTTTGAGATTTTCATCAGCCATCATGGCATTTAAAGCAATCGCCCTCTGCTGCATCCCCTCATAAGCTTTGAATATGGATATGTTTGAATTTTCTGCTGGTGCAGTAACGGCAAATACAGGTATAGCTATTAAAATGAACAATAAAACCACTAAAATTTTCTTCGACATACTTCCTCCTAAATAATCTTTATATATAGTATTCTAATTATACGGAGATATACTGTATTGTCAACGTGTGACACTTAGTATTTTGTATTTGGAATTTTGTATCGGACAGGCACAGGGGCCTGTCCCTACAGTATTTCAAAAAATTTATATTTTTTTTTGTATTCTCTCTCTCACGACTGTTTCTGCGTTCTCAATGGGATGAAGGTTGGAATTTTCATCATCTGGGTAAACCGAGGCGCACTCTTTTGTGCGTTGAGGTTTAAACAGATGCTGAAAATTTCAAGATTCGCCCATTGAGGACGCAGAAACTTTTGGGAGTTCGTGCCAACATGTTGTATACCTTGGGGAACATAGTTCTCGCTTCATTTTCCAGATCCGGTTTATTCCAGTCGCAGCATAACGAAGCGTTTCTTTTCCAAGTCTAGCATTTATCCTGTCGACTGCTTTCATCAGATTACGACTTTTCAAATCATTCTGATCTGTATCAAACAAACTTTGCTGTATACTGCTTTCTGGAACTATTTCAGTAAATATAACCCCTGTTTTTTTATACGAATATCCCGACCTGTATATTTTTTTCAGGCATTCACACGCACATTTAATCAATTTGGGAGTAAATGAAGTTGGTACAGAAAGCAACGCAGTGAAACTGTTTGAATACTGTGGATCTTTTTTCTTGAATCTATTTGTTGTTACAAACACATATACAGCTGATGTTACAGACTTCTGAAGACGAAGTTTTTCAGCGGCTAAAACAACATATGAAGAAAGTGCTTCCCTGAGGTCATCATATCTTTTTACAGGCACACCAAAGGAACGGGATGAAGTTATTCCTTTTTTTGGCAATGGCATGTTATCCATTGGAATACAGGAAATTCCCTGAAGTTCAGAAACAGTTCTAAGACCGTTTATCTTCATGTTTTTCCTTACCCATTCTAAAGATGCAAAACGCAACTGCAAAGCAGTATAAATACAATGTCTATTGAGAAAATAGGCATATTTTCTACCTATTCCCCATATATCATCTACCTTGATTTGATCAAGTATTTTCTCAGTAGCAGGATGATCCGTTATATTGAAAACTCCTTTCAAACTTGGATTTTTTTTAGCTACATGATTCGCTATTTTAGCCAATGTTTTTGTCGGCCCAATTCCGACTGAAACAGGAATTCCGGTCCATTTTCTAATCTTTTTTCTTATCATAATGGAAAATTTGTCCAGATCAATTTCTGAAAATCCTGTCAGATCAAGAAAGGCTTCATCTATTGAGTATATTTCAACAACTGGAGCCATTTCAGAAAGAATATCCATAACCCTTCTGGACATATCGCCATATAATGCGTAATTGGAGGAAAAAACATGGACTCCGTATTTTCTGATCAAAGTTTCACATTTAAAAACAGGTGATGCCATTGGAATCCCAATTCTTTTAGCTTCTCTGGACCTAGCAACAATACAACCATCATTATTCGAAAGTACCACGATAGGCTTATTTTCAAGCGCAGGATTAAATACCCTTTCGCATGAGGCATAAAAATTGTTACAGTCTACAAGTGCAAATTGTTTTTTGTGCATGAGTGAATCACGTATGTTACTACTCCCCATATATTCATCTCCATGCCTTCTATAACTTCAATAACGGGATAAGCAGGATTGGACGGAACAAGGAAAATCTTGTTATCAACCTTTTCTATACGCTTTACAGTAAGTTCATTATCAATAGACGCAACAACAATACTATTATTTCCAACTGGCAAAGCTCTATCTACTATTAGAATATCTCCAGTGGTAATTCCTGCGTTTTTCATAGAGTCACCTTCGACTCTGACGAAATACGTTGCTGCCGGATGTTCTATCAGGTATTCATTTAAATCCAGATTAGATTCCATATAATCTGCAGCAGGTGATGGAAATCCTGCCGAAACACCAGTTTCATAAAATGGAATATTATATTGGGTATTTGCATTGGAATTTACTAATCCCATCACAGTCAATAATTTATTCATAGAATTTTCTCTTACTCTCGGGCCGGCACATAGACCGGCCCACAGTGTTTTTTGTATCTTTCATGCCAACTTTTTTTTAATAGGGGCAGGCATATGTTACCCCTACGATTTAATCTTTTTGTTTAATTACTTCTGGCATAATGGTGTGTAAACGCTCTATTTTTTTAGGGGTCAACCACTTCATGGCGAAGCACTTTCGTGGACTTAATATGCGTATATGGTGCCAGGTCTCGTATGGGGTACGAGTCCAACGAGAGACACAGGCACCGGTACTAATATTGTGATCCCATCTATATATCATTTCTGTGCTTTAAATATTTGTATCACACCATTTTATATATTTTGGATGATCTTTCAAATCTGGCGTTGGGGTCAGGGGACTGTGAATTTTTTTGAACATCAAAGAAAATTAAAGTCCATCTTACCCCTTTTATATTTTTATTCTTTTCTTTAACCTGCCCTATCTTTGTATTTTTTTATTTTATCTCATACTATCTGGGCATTTGACGAGATGAAGGTTGGATTTTTTCGCATTATTTCAAAGCGAGGAATACTCTTCTGTATTTTGAGCTTTTAAATAATGTGAAAAAATTCAAGATTCGCTCGTCAAATGCTCAGATCAAAGGAATTTGATGATGCTTTTCACCTTTCCTGCTACGTGAAACTCATCATCCTCACCAATTATCTGAGGTCTATATTTCGGATTATATGACTCCAATATTATCTGTTTTCCGGCAAAGATCACTTTTTTGATCTTTGCTTCGCCATTATATACGACTACAGCAACTTCTCCGTTTTCAACGACCGATTGACTGCAAACCAGAGCCATATCATTTTCAAATACATATGGTTCCATTGAATCACCACGGGCTTTTATCAAAAACACATGTTCCGTGACACCAAACATTCTAGTTGATAATGGAACACGTTCAATAACATTTTCCTGCACCAGAAGACCTGAAGAACCACAACGCGCGGTTCCGTATACATTCACATAGCTTATATCTTTTACAGGATCCTGAAGCAGTATATAATCTGAAGGATTAGCCGGGTTTCGTCTCAGATATCCTTTTTTTTCAAGCTGCCTGATATGATACTGTACAGTATTTGGAGATGAAAGGTTTACTTCTCTTGCAATGTCTCTTAATGATAACCCTTCCTCTCCTCTTTTGAGGAGTTCAAATATTGCTTTTTGCTTTTCGTGTAATTCTTTTTTCATAGGACGATTTTATCACACAACTATAATATTGTCAATAACTTGAATGAGAATAAAAAAGAAAAAGACTTTACCACAGAGAGCACAGAGGACACAGAAAAAAAGATACTCACACAAAGGCACTAAGGCACAAAGAAAAGATAAAAAGATGAATAAACACAATATAAATTACGGTTAATACCAATTATCAAATAGATGATCCAGAATATTTGTATATTAAATCTTTTTGGTTTTCCTTTTTCATACACTTTACTGGATTCTGAATGGGATGAAGGTTGGAATTTTCAGTATTTGGGCAAACCGAGGCGCACTACTCGTGCGTTGAGGTTTGAACAAATGCTTAAAATTTCAAAATTCGCCCATTCAGGATTCAGGAATTACATTATCATTCGCATGTAGTAGAGCCCCTTCGATGTTGCCATAAAAACATAAGGAGCAATAATAACAATCTTATTAACCGCAAACTTGAAAACCTTCATTGTTGCTTCACCCGATCCTAGATGATAAGAAGAAAGTGTTCCAAATTTATTAAATACTCCACTTGAAAACCAGAATAGTTGTTGATCCTGATCATCACGAACAAATGAAGTAATGGGTTGCCCCATGGTATCAACTGGTATTTTTCCGTAATGAACACCATCATGGGTATAAGAACCGGTTAAAGTTGCAAAAAGAATCTTTCCATTTGGCAAATCACCAATCTGGTTTATACTGGAACTGAATTTTTTAAATAAAGAATTTTCTTTCATCCATTTTTCACCACTGAAAACATAAAGCCCGGCATCTGTTCCAATCAGGATGGAACGTTCAGATTTATAAAATGAATGGACCGGTGTATTTGCCGCTGCGGTATTATCATAAATAAAATCCTTCTCTGTAACAACTTTATAGCGAATACCATTAGGATCCAAGCGACTTTTAAAAGTTTGAAAGTCATATCTTTCCCAATTCGATCCATCATAGGTCGAAATCCTGTCACTTAACCCAACCAGACCAGTTTTAGAGGCTGCAATCAATGTTTTAGACTGATCCAACCAACATATCTTCTGAATATCATTCGATGGTAATCCTGATTCAACAGTAAAACTATCCCAGGCAGACCCATCAAAAACGCAAATTCCATTGCCACCTGTTGCAACCCATAAATTTGACTGATCATCAATCTCGATATCATTTATTACATCAGGAAGAATATCATCGGTATCGCAACTTATCCAGGATTTCTTTTTAGCCAAAGCATCAAAAATCAGAATTGACGATTTATCTTTAAGAGCATATAAAGTCATTCCATCCTTAAAGACATTGGAAAAATCCCCTTTTTCAATAAGTACTGGTTCAAGACTGGAATCAGTAAGATCATATTTACCATATCGATAAAGCCCTCCATCCGCAGTTCCAATCCATGTATATCTTTTTTCACGATATAATGTAGTTATTTCATTGGATTTCAAAGGTGAATTTTTTTTATCAAGATTAGTCCAATTCTTTAATTTACTATCAAAGGTAAAAATACCATTACTTTTAGTTCCAACCCATAGCGTATTTTTAACCCCAAGTTTTGAAATATTGATCTTGATTTCGGTTAATTTTTTTATTTCATTTTTCAGAGACAGGGTTTTATCAACCATTTTTTCAAATTTATCTATAATGTCCTGCGGAGCATTATAACCAGCAGTTACATATTCGTATAAAAAATCTTTTGCTTTCTTACATTTTTCATTGTAAAAAGTAGTTTTTTCTTTAATCTTTTTTTTGATCTGATCTACTAAATCCATTTTATTTTTATCTGCAGAAGATACTTTTTTATTCATTTTCTGGGGTTCAGGTTTTTTGAATAAATCTTCTGAATATGTTCCACATATATCAGTAACCCATAATTCTTTTTCATTCTGAAAAAAAAGATCGGTATAATCCTCGTTCTGACTGTATTTTTTTAATTTTTTAATTCCTCCAAGAATGTAAAAATCCTTGACAGGAAAAATAACTTCACACCATGGAAATTTCAATTTTTGCATCATATCACCAGCTATATTATATAGTAGCAGGTATTTGGGCGTTGACAGAATAAGTTTATCTTTTTTACAGTTCCAGGTAATTATTCTCTGATTGTCAGGGACTTTAAATTCCTGATCAAGTGAAGAATTATATGCACAATCATCATGAATGAATAAAAATCCATTTTCAAGAGATTTTATACCAGTAATATTACGTGATGGTAAAGGTAATTCATCCTTATCAATCAAGATATCATTTTTAAACAATCCAACTGGAGTCGCAGTATAAAAAACTTTACTTCGATATTCGAGATCATTTCCTGAAATGATTTTTTTTTCAAAAATCGGTTCGCTAATCAATTTCCAATCGTTAAAACTTAATGCCTGAATTGATGGGGAAAATCTAAAAACACCATTTTTTCTAGTTCCCACAAATACTCCAACTGATCCTTCAACAGTTAGGCCTTTGACAAAAGTAATATGGTCATTAACAAATCCACTGGATTTGTTATATGTTCTCCAATAACCGTTCACAGTTATGGGCATTTTAGAAGCAGGAGCTGGTTCCGGCATTTTTACAGCATGAAGGGCACCAGGTTCAGGATTACAGCAAATCAGAAATTCAGTAAATAACAGTAATAGAATAATCAATAATGATCGCATAAAGACCTCCTAGCAAAAATTATTCACCAGTATCAGTTTTTAAGTTTCCATTCTTCTCGCCTATCAAAGCTGCAACATATAACACTACCCATGCAATAAAAAGACTTATAGGTATTACACTTAATAATACAACTAGTGGAAGACTCAATCCTTTTTCCAACCTGAGCTGAGACACGCCCCAATGTATGAGGACAGGAAAAACTATTAGACCATCAAAATACATGGTCGCTTTACACATTTTTTTACTTTTTGAATAACTCATGAACGCCCTGAGAAAAAGGTAACCAGAAGCAAGGATAAAAAGTAATGTTCCACTCATTTATCAATAACCGAAAAGCTTGATTTCTTTTTCAGAAAATTTCCTTGATTCTATAGTAGCTTTTAATTGATAATACATCCTGGAAGCATAAATGTCTTTGAGTTGAAGTACCTTGTATCGAATAAGTTCATTAATTTCACAAACAAAATCTGCAAGATATACAAGATCCTGATTGTTATGACTTTTTTTCTTGAAATAATTGGTCAGAATATTAAATTTGTCATAGCTGTTTTCCTGGATTTCAGTTTTTGTCTTATTCATCATCTGATCCATAAGATCTTCATATTTCGTCATGTATCCAATATCTTTATTTTTAGCTTTCTTTGCGGCTTTGATCAACTTGCCAAACTGGTATTTATAATACCATTCTATTCCTATTTTTTTCATTACGAACTGACCAATTATTATTGATCCTGCTCTACCAACAAGACTACCTATAATAGTTCCTGCGCCTGGAGCCATCATTGTTCCTAAAAATCCACCAAATGAAGCACCTGCAAATTTCAAACCTTGATTAGCAGCAACTGCAACCATATTGAATAATACAAAGCTTGCAAAGTTTCCATTTTTAATACTTATCTTCATGGTTTTCAACACAGAATATCGTTTCTCGTATATCGTGTATTTCTTTACCATTTCCGTTCCGGTTTTACCTGCAGCTATCTGGGCCAAATTTTTTCCAGATTTATAAATAGCTTCACCAATTTCCGAAAACTGTAAATTATCAAAAAAATCAATCAGCTTTCCTACAACAAAATCAAGGGCATAAGATGTTGCAACCTGTGTGCATAATTTTGCCATTTCAAGAGCAACTTTATCGAGTTTTACAATTATATCGCCACGGAATTTATAAATAGTCTTATCGCCTACTCTCTGAGCAGTTGATTTAATTACAAAATCATTTGCAATATATCCATTTGACTCCAGCTTAAAAAATTCACCAGTTTTCAGATCCATCCATTTCGGCAATCTGAGTTCACATTCACCATGATAAGCGACAAACATGCGATTATAATCATCAATTAAAGCAAAATCGATTTTAACTGACCAGCCATCTTTACTAGATAAGTTCACAGCCAGAGCACGAATTTTTTTATCAAAAGCCTGAAATATTTTTTGGGATTTATCTTGAGGAATAATCCTCTTTTTCATACATTCTGCCGTATATGGCATCATGAATGTCATTGAAAGAACAATTACTAAAATCAATAATATTTTTCTTTTATAATCCAATTTATCAACTCCAAATTTAAAAATTGTATATTCTTAATTATAATGACAAAGCCAATTTAGTCAATAATATATCTATTTTCCTTTCTGGCTCAGTTCAAATAACTTTTCCTTAAACATATTTTTAAGTTTTATATCAGTTTCATATACTGTAAGAAGACTATAATGCTTAATACTTTTTGGAAAATCGCCAATACTTTCATAAGACCTTGCCAATAACGCTCTTAAATCATTCATATCAGGCTTCCTTTTCAAAGCTTCTTCATAAGCTTTCACACCTTCCATAGGTTTGCTGATCCTTATAAAAATATCACCCATTTCAAGATATGGAGCAGGTTCATATGGATTAGTCCTGGCAATTTTTTTAAGTTCATCTATAGCCTTATCATACTTTTTATTATTGACAAGATCTGTAATTTTATCAATGATTTTTTCAGAGTCTGTTTCAATTATACTTGCAATATTTCTGGGAACACTTTTTTTTGATTCAGATTTATTTACATCTTTGCTGTTTAAAAGAAATCCTGTTTTTTTAAAATCAAAATTTTTCAGAAAAATATCTTTAATTTGAGAATAAACAATAATAGCATCATGAATTTTTTTTGGTTTTACTGCAGCTTTTTTATTTTCTACAACAATTGATTCAGGTATTTTTTTTAGAAGAACTTTATTTGTAATTTCCTTTGATTGAGATATTGAATTATCTATATTTCCAGATTTGATCTCTTTCAGACCAGAAGTTAGTTCTGAATATGCAAAAATAAATATAACAGCTGATAATATGGTAATCCCTAATATTGTGGTCAACGAAAAAGATTTTTCATCCTCATATTCGATTTCAGCAACAGGACTCTGACAAACTTTATTTAATTCTTCCATGTTAATTATAGGAAGCTCATTATTAGAAACTTCCATGGTATCAATCAAAGTTTTAACTTCAACGATATCACGGTAATAAAAAAAATGCATAATACTTTCACAACCTTCAACAAGAAGGTTTATTTTCCACACCAGTTCCTTTTCCATTATTTTTATAACAAAAAAAATGATTCTTTCATCTTCATGCTGCAAAAGTGAATCGAGTAAATCCTGGCTTTTAGAATCAGTGTTTATAGACAATTTTAGAATTGCTTCTACCTTTTCAGATAGTGGAGCTTGTTCATCACAAATTATACTTTCAAGGCTTTCATATGAATGTAACATGTTCGGAGATTATATCATGATAAAATCATCAATACAATCCATAAACTTATATTTATTACTTATCATACCCTGGTATTGTATGGTAAGCTTATCTAAAATTTTTTCTAATAAACTGGGGATTATATGAATAACGCAATCAAATATATGTTTATACTTATTTTTGTTTTTTTAATTTGTGAATTTAAAGTCTATTCTAATGATATTCAAAATAAAGATATGCAACAAAATTCTTATAAAAAGAGTAAGAATTGGAGCTTTCCATACTGGTCTGGTGGAAAAATTAAAACTAGCAAATTGAGAAAAAATAGTCATTTAAACAAAAAAAATGAGACTGCCAAAAAGGTCTTCAGACAATCAAACTCTTCTGGTTGGACATTAGAAACAGTACCGTCTGCATCAAAAAATTACACAGTCACTATTACAGGACCATTTCCTGTTGTCTGGAACCAGATAAATGTAAATGGTGCCAAAAAAGGATACATGGATAACAGATCAAACTGGAAATTAAGAAAATGGACATTTGTTCTTCCTCCAGCAACCACAAGATCAGTAACTTTGGAATTCTTTGGAGAAAAACCTTATAAAGTACCATTTTCAAATTTAAATAGTCCAACTGCAAATAAACAGAAATTATGGATTACTAAAACATTTCCAGTAGTTAAGACAGGATTGATACCAGATCCAGAAAAAAGTATTAATACTTTTGAGCCACTGACTCCGCCTGGAATAGTCCAGAAAAATATTAAGGAATCATGGACAGTTGCCAACCCTTCAAATATTTTTCTAAAGTTAGGAGCCTATGTAATATTCAAATGGACCTTTCCGAATCAACTTGGTTCCTCTCCAACAATTATAAGAGGTAAAATCAAAATTGGTAAATCCATGACTTCAAAAATTTTCAATTCGAAACTTAGACAGGATCATATCTTTAATAAAAGTGGTGTCTATAATATCAAACTTAACTTGCAATTTACTGAGATAATACAAAGTGGTGACAAAATATTTCCTGTTCGAAGAAATTATGATTATTCAAAAAAAATTGTTGTCGTGAAACAGCTTCAAAAGTATCTGGGAAATATTTTATCAACGATAACACCGCCTGCATCTGTTAAGGAAGATATTGAATCTCCTTTCCTGTTCAGTTCAATGTTTTACTTTGCCAATAAATCTAGTGGTATTGAACCTGGAACCATTACATATAAAATTGATTGGGGTGATGGTAATGTCAGTAAAGAAATTAAATATCCAGGAACTGATACTGATTCAATCGGTTCTTCTACTTCAACACAAAATATAAAAATCAAGGGAATCAAACATAAATATCATGCACCGGGAAATTATATTGTCAGAATAATAGTTAAATATAAAGAAAGACATTATAGAGGTCATGATTATAAAATTCATGGTCCATTAACTCATATACAGACTAAAGATATACTTGTCCGTGATCAGACTCCTCCAGTTTTTGTTAACAATGTATTTGAAAAATTACACGGGACAAGCGGCGATCCTCTTGAAATAAAAATAAAAGTCAAAGATAATGATCCTCTTAATCCTATTTCAAAAGCAATTCTTCATTATTCTATGTATCCAGCGGGCTGGCATAGTTATGATTCTCCAACAGTATGGAATAAAATTAATACTGTCATAAAAAAAATTGATTTTCAAACCTGGACCGTATCAGGAAAGATACCGTTACCAATAGATTTTGCTACTAAATCATTTCCAAAGTTTCCTAGAAAATCTATGAAAAAACTTAATTACTATTTTGAAATAATCGATAATACTGGAAATGTAAACCATGGTGATTTGGATATCCTTGATAACAATGATATTAAGAAAAAATACTGTAAAAACGGAACTGATTTTGGTGAAATAATAGTTAAAGATAATGATCCGCCAAGTCTCTGGATATTCATTGAAAATAAACATTTGAAAAGGAAATTCACTTTTGAAGTATCAGGTGGAGAGAAAGATTTTTATGAATCAGATAACATATATGGAAAAGTCAGGAAGTATTGTTCAGATTCAATGAGTTCCATGGTACAGAATGAATCCATTACTGAAAAACCATTACTAGAAATCATACACGATAAACTTACTCCATTTGAATTCAAATCATATAGCATCAACATCCAGGAAAACATGGACATTGAAATGTACTGGAAAGTACATGATTCTGTTGATGGCAAGCGTCCTCTTATGTCCAATGGAATCCCATTGAAAAAAATGAATTTTAATTTCAAAAAATTTGGTACAAAAAAAATTGATTTTTATTCATTTGATAGCAAAAATCCGGATTCCTCTGTCAACGGTCGCAAAATGATAATAGACTTCATTATTCAGAAACCGGACACATCAAATTAAGTCGCAGATCATGGGAAAGCGCGTTCTACAAAGCTTATATCTGAGCGAAGACATGATACAATAACTGCGTTATTCCTTTTATCAACACTTACGCTGAATTCCTTCAAATTCTTGAAAGTTGACTTTAAAATTCCAGCTACTTCATCTGCATTTGCATACTGAAGTCTGAAAATTCTGGTAACTTTGTCTTTTGATGAGGGATTCTCATTTTTGCCTCTAACAAGAATTATTCCTCTTGTCTCATATAACGTCAGATCATGTGAAAAAGCCAGCATACGCAGTACATGTCTGTAATCAGTATCAGTGATTGAAAGGGTTATTTTCTGACTCAGGTTTCCTTTTAAAATAATATTTTTTCCAGCATATTTTGCGATTGTTGAAAAAACATCTCCAAGAGTTGCACCTTTTACATCAATACTTATGTAATCTGAGCAATAAACCAATGCATTTAAAGTAAAAATTAAGATACATATAAATGCAACACTTGTTTTCATAACATATAGATTCCATCTTTATCAATTTTAAACTCAAGAACATTTATCACCAGATTTACTGGAATAATTCCATAAATATGAGGGAATAATTCATGACCCCCTTCCAGGTTTTCATACTTTATTTCTGATTCGATCTTCTGGTCATCTATTTCAAGAAAAATCACTCCATCAATATTTTTGTAATGGGCATTTGCAATCATAAGGACCTGATCAATCGTTGAACAGTGAATAAATCCTTCTTTTTCAAGAGAATCAGCACTATATTTCCCAGATTTCAATGCTTTATTCCAGTCATTTTTAGTCGTTATGTGGTATATCATTAAACACCGCTCCTATTTACACTATATGCTAACTATTTAAATTATAGCATAAATTCTCAAAGTGTGACTTGCGGGTAAGGAACAGGCACAGGGACCTGTCCCTACAATATTTGGTATTTATTATTCACATTTAGTTTTTTTATTATCTTTTTCTCTGTGCCTTTGTGTCTTTGTGTGATTTATTTCTTCTTCTTGTGTTGATAATCAATTTTCTGTTAATATTGTAAAAATATATATTAATATCTCACAGGATTTATATGCGCAATAAAACACTCTCTATCATGTTCACTGATATCAAAGGCTTTACTAGTCGAACTAGTTCAACAAGTCGTTCAGATATGATCGAGATGCTCAAAACTCATGACGATATTCTGACTCCAGTTATCATTGATTATGGTGGAACATTGATTAAGACTATCGGAGATGCTTTCCTAGTTACATTTGAAAGTCCGACAGACGCTGTTCTTTCCGGCATAGCATTACAGGAAAAACTTCAGGAATTTAATGAAAGTCTACCTGATGATAAAAAAATTGAAATACGGATTGCTATCAACACAGGAGAAGTTTCCCTAAAAGATGGGGATATATATGGTGAGGCTGTAAATATTGCTGCAAGAGTAGAAGGTCTTGCGGATGCAAATCAGATTTTTTTTACCGAAGCAACATATCTCTCGATGAACAAGTCTGAAGTACCTTCCGCAGAAATCGGTTACAGATTACTAAAAGGCATTCCGGAAAAAATCAAAGTTTATAAAGTATTACAGGAACATAATAAACAGAAAGTAAAATTGATTTCTGCAAAAATAGATGAAAAGAAAGACACTACAAAAGTTGAGCAATCTCTTCCAACTGAACCAGTTCTTAAAACTGCAGGTATATTCAGAAGATTTATAGCTTTCGCAATAGATATTATTTTACTTTTCTGCCTTGCAGGATTTCTTCTTGGAAATGCACATAAGTCTTTAAAATACAGCATGGTACAATTAAAAACTGTTGCTGATCAAGCAGGAATAAAAAAAATCAAGGCAAAAAATATAAGTCAATATCCTAAAGAAATACAAGAAAATCTAAAGAAAATTATAGCTAAAAAAATAGAAGTTGATGCAACTAAAAAAAAGCTTATATTCATATTTTTCATCTTTTATTCAACCCTATCATTGTGGATATGGAAAAAAACACTTGGAAAAAAAATAATGGGTCTGAAAGTTGTGACACATCACGGTCAAAAAATAGGATTTCGTGATGCAATTTCGAGAAGCTTTCTATACTATATCTCGTTTTTAGTTTTCGGACTTGGTTTTTTCTGGGCTATATTTTCAAAAAACCATTTCGCATGGCACGACAAATTATCTGATACTATGGTAGTTCCAATAGAGAATTGATAATATCAGAAAATAAAAAGATATCACTCAGAGTTGCAAAGAAGATTAGACAGGATTAACAAGATAAAAAAGATTATACCACAGGGCACAGAGAAAAAGAAAAATGAATCACACAAAGGCACAAAGACACAGAGGCACAAAGAAAAATAAAAAAAATGTCTTAAAAAATAATATTCGTGGAACATTCGGATTAGTTGTTTTAGTATTCGTCATTATGATTTCAGGATGCTTTAAATCAAAATCCAGTAATGATATTATTCCTTTTACCTATAAACTAAAAAAAGCCAATAATCAAATAACAGTAATCGGAATAGGAAAAGTTGAAGCTGTAAAAGAAAAGCTGGTTTCTGCTCCCAGAATACGTGCACAGATGGTTATAGAATACATGCCGGAAGAAGGCAGCACCGTCAATACTGATGAAGTTGTGGTAAGGTTTGATACAAAAAATCTTGAGATAAGAAATTCACAAACATTTCTAGATCTTAAACATAAAAAAATTGATTTTCAGAACAAAATCCTTGAAGATGATCAAAAAACCTTTGATCTTACAAAAACAATTGAAAAGAAATCTGCCAATCTAGATTGCAGCACCGATGTATATAAAATACTTAAAAAAGGGAAAGATCCTGACGAAATTTCAAAGTACTCCATTAATATTTCTCGGGATAAGGTGGATGAAAAAAAATACAGTTTCCGAATTGCCAGTAGAAAAAAACTTCTTGAAAAAGGATTCATAAGTGAGCTTGAATTTTCAAAACTTAATTTTGAACTGCAAAAAACAATAATTCAAAAAAACAAAGACCAGAATTACTATCAACTTCTAAAAAGTGGCTCTGATAAAATTGATCTTGAAAAGTACTCGATAGAACAAGAAAAATATTCAATTGGAAAAAAACTGGCCGTTGATAACGAAAAATCTTCTATTAAAGTTAATGCCTTAACTCTTAAAAAAACCAAATTTGATCTGGACAGTAAAGAAGCTAAAGCAAAAAGAATGAAAAAAGAAATCAAAAAATGTATCATAAAAGCACCTACTTCAGGAATAATTCTTTATCAAAAAACCTGGAGTGGCAAAGTAGGTATAGGAACTAATGTCTGGCCGGGAATGGCTCTTGTTAAGATATTGAATCTTGAAAGATTGAAAATAAACGCCTGTATAGATGAAAAAGACATCGAGCTAGTAAAAAATGGTGCTCGCACTGAAATTACAGCCCTTTCTACAGGAGATAAAATTTATACAGGACGTGTAACAAAAATAGAAAAAATTGCACAATTAAAAGAAAAAGGTGATATAAAAGGAGCAAAATTCTTCAACGTATCAATTCTACTGGATGGTAAAAATCTGAAAATAAAACCTCTTGAAACAGTCTCTGTGAAAATTATTTGTAAAAATATTCCTGAAAGTATCCGGATTCCAAAAGACTTTGTTTATTCAAAGAACAAAAATGAACTTTTTGTTAATATAAAAAATGGCTCTGCAAAGGTAAAAACAAAAATAACTCCTTTTGCAAATTCCAGTGACTATTACTTCATAACTGAAGGGCTTGAAACAGGAATGAAGATTTTTTGCAATAATTAACACAGAAACTACTGAGAAAATTAAGATGAATGCTTCAAAAAATAATACTAGTAAAATATCAGGGATAATATTACCCCTGCTTTTCCTGTTGTTTTGTATTTCTCCTTTATATCAAAAAGAGAATGTAAAAAACACCAGCGAATTTTTTGAAATAAAAAAAACAACTTTTATAAATTCATTACCTGTAAGTGGAATTCTTGAATCAAACAAAGTCCAGAAAGTATTCCCTCCATTTGTAAGCAAAATCCAGGCTTTAACTCCTGAAGGAACTTTTTTAAATGCAGGAGATTTCATCGGTTCACTTGAAATCGAGGATCAGGAAGATAATAAGGAAAAATATGAAGTTGAACTTGAAATACTCCGAATAGATCTTGATATAAAAAAATTAAGAAACGAACTTAGAGCTTTCAAATTACAAAACAGGATAGAGTTTGCCAGATTCAATCTTGAAATAGATGAATTATATTATGATAGTTTGATACATGGAATAGATGCTGCAGAGTATGTTCGTATTGTAAATTCTAAAATAAATCTTGAAAAACAGATCAAAGCTTATGAAAACGAATTAATTGAAAAAAAGAAACATTTAAAGGCTGGATTTGTAACAGCTGAAGACGTTAAAAATGTGGAATATTCACTGGAAGCAGAAAAACTGAGATTAAAATCAGTTATTTATGATTTCAAACTGCTAAAAAAAGGTGCAGATGATCAAAAGAGAAGAGAATCCTTAAAAAGTATCGTTTTGAAAAAGATCGAATTAACTGAAGCTGAAAAAAAACTGGAATCTTATTTGAAAAACAAACAAAACGAAAAAGAACACGTTAAAGCCCGGATAAAATGGCAGAATTCCATGCTTGAAAATGAAATTGAAACGATTAAAAGTTCTATTTTAACATCTGAAATAAGTGGAGTCATAACTTATGGAAAAACCTGGGTAACAAACGGTCAGCAGGAAAAAGTTAAACCTGGATCCCCAGTATACAGAGGATGGGCAGTAGCCAATATACATTCACTTGGAAAAATGCATATTATAACTAACATAAGTGAAGTCGATATTGGCAAAGTAGCAGAAAATATGGCGGTAACTTTTAATATTGAGTCATTTCCTGATAAGGAATATAAAGGAGTAGTATCAGAAATAAACAAGATAGCAGAAATCAAATCAAGTATGTTTGACAGAAATGATACTGGAAAAATCAAACATATCAAAGTAACAATAGATGTTACTTCCTTATCCAGTGTTTTCAAACCCAAAATGACAGTACACACCAACATCATTTTTCAAAAACTTCAAAACCAGATTGTAATACCAACAGAATTTATTAACATAAATAATGAAGTATTGATGGCAGATAAAACATTACGAAAAATTAAAACTGGCCAAAGTAACTATACTCAGACAGTCGTCACGTCAGGACTTAAGGAAGGAGAAAAACTTTCATTTCCAGATCGCAGTCAAACAGGTAGCGAGATTTCAAATAAAGTAGAAACCACTGTAAAAAAAAGAGACCTGATTATTTCTGTAAAAGATGTTGGCGAATTACAACCAGAGCAATTTGAAAATATTATTGCCTATCGCTCTGGAAAACTTGTAAAACTGGTTCCTGAAGGTACTAATGTAAAAAAAGGTGATGATATTGCCAAAATTGATGCAAAAAAACATGAAGATAAATTACTTGAAAAAGAATTACTTCTTAAAAAACTGGAAACAGAAAAGGAACTGATAAATAAAAAAGCTGATGCTGAATTATATAAATTAAAAGAAGAAATAAAAATTACTGAAAATAATCTAAAGATTGCTTTATTCGAACAAAAAAAACTTGTCAGAGGTGGGACCATAAGGGAAAGAAAGGATAAAAAATATGCTATCAACATGGCCAAGTCTGAAATGGAAAAAATCAACAAGGAACTCCTGTTAAAAAAAGAGATATTGAAACAGGGAATTGTCAGTGCGCAGGAAATACGTGATCTTACACTTAGATATGGCGGAAAAAAAGCAACGTACGAAGTGGCAAAAGTAAAATATGATCTACTTGTACAAGGTGGAACAAAAAATTCAAGATTACGAGCTAAAATCAAGGTAAAAAAGGAAAAACTTAATCTTGCACTTAACAATAAAAAACTGGAAAACCGGATACTATTAAAAGAACTCGAATTAAAGAAAAATGCACATAGACTGGAAAAAAGAAAAAAAAGAATTGAGGAAATCAAGAAAATTCTGAAAAAGCTCGATGTGAAATCCCCATGTGATGGAACATCTGTCTATGTAAAAACCTTTAAGGGGAACAAGTTTGGTAAAATTGAAGAAGGTGATACAGCAAATGGAACAATGTCATTTTTAAAAATAGCTAATCTAAGCAGTTTCATAATAAATGGTGAAGTTCCTGAAAACGGTATTGGAAAATTAAAAATCGGTCAGCAAGTAATCTTTAATCTGACTTCTGATAAAAATAAAAAATATAAAGGTGTATTATCTGATCTGGGATTTTTTGCTAAAGAAAAATCTACTGGGGGGATGTTTGATTTTCTTGGCGGAAATTCAGACGAAAACGAAAGTAAAGTATTTGAAATAAAAATCAAATGTCTTGAGATCTCTCCAAAATTTCAACCTGGCATGACAGTAGACTTTGAAATTATTACAAAAAAATACTCTCAAGTGCTCACCATTCCCATTTCAGCTATTTTTAGCGATAGCAAGGGTCAATATGTATATGTTGGTAATATGGAAAAAAAGTATGTTAAAATTGGAGAAAAAAATATTGATTTTGTAATCATTAAAAGTGGAATAAATGAAGGAGATTCAGTTTGGCTGGAAAAGATTTAATTTGCGTTAAAAATCTTAAAAGATACTACAAGATGGGTGATAACATTGTCCGTGCCCTTGACGGTGTGTCAGTAGATATCCACGAAGGTGAATTTGTCAGCATTATGGGATCATCAGGATCTGGAAAATCCACTTTGTTGTATATTCTCGGATGTCTTGACCGTCAGACTGATGGAGATTTCCTATACAGGGGAAAAGAACTCATGAAACTTCACGATAAGGAACTATCTTATTTCAGAAATCAGGAAATTGGATTCATTTTCCAATCTTTTAATCTCCTTATGAATGCTTCAGTCAGGCAGAATGTTGAACTCCCTCTTGTTTATTGTCATGAGAAAAAAAGAAATTATCGAAAAAGAATAGATATGTTGCTGAATGCTGTGGGATTATTCGAAAAACAAAATCATACTCCCCTGCAATTATCCGGAGGGCAATGCCAGAGAGTCGCAATTGCACGAGCACTTGTCAATGATCCTGATATGCTCCTTGCTGATGAACCAACAGGTAATCTGGACAGCAAAACCGGAATGGAAATCATTGAAATTTTCCAGAAATTAAATGAGGCTGGCAAAACAGTAATAATGGTCACACATGACAAGGAAGTTTCACAATATTCAAAACGGATTGTAACTGTCCATGACGGTCTTTTGCTGTCAGATGAAACAGTAAAGGATCAAATGAAAGCTAAAAGTGAATCGTTAAATCAATTTGATACAAAAAGTATTTTTTCAAAAAAAGTTGAGATGGGGACCAAGTCATGAATTTTTTTTCAGCATTAAGAATAGGTTTCCAAAGCATCATGCATCAGAAATTCAGATCTTTTCTTACAATGCTTGGAATTATTTTTGGAGTCGGGGCTGTTATCTCCATGCTTTCAATCGGAAGAGGTGCTGAAGAAGAGATAATCAAGCAAATCAGAGAATATGGTGCAAGAAACATAATCATAAAATCATCTGTTCTTGGAAAAGAAAAACTGCAACTTGCAAAAAGAAATTATAGTGTAGGATTGTCAATGGACGATGTAGCATACCTCGATGAAACATGTGATTTTATTGTACATATTGCACCTCAGGCAGTTATTGAAACAGGATTACGATATAATGGAAAAAATCCAAAATGCAGTATAGTAGGAATAAATGAATCATTTGCCAAAGTCTTTGAAATCAAAACAAACAGAGGGCGCTTCATAAGAAAACATGATGTTGATGAGTATAGACTTGTCTGTGTTCTTGGTTATGAAATAAAAAAAGAGCTTTTTGTTAACAGAAACCCTGTAGGGAAAAAAATCATGATTGGTGGGAAACATTTTACAGTAATCGGTTTCCTTCCAGATAAATCTTCTAAAAACGGGACTACCAGTAATGCAAAAGCACTAAAATCAAGAGATGTTAACAGAGATGTTTATATACCAATTTCGACTGCACTTAAAAAATTTAGTCTAAAGACCAATTCAAAAGGTTACAAAAACTCTTCTGAGGATCCAACTTATCATAGACTAACTGAAGTCATCCTAAGTATCGAAAATGAAAATCAACTCCGGGATGCAGGAAAAATAATAAGTAAGATCTTAAAGAGAAGGCATAAGGAAATTGACGATGTAGAACTGGTCATTCCACTTGAAATATTGGAACAAAGTCAGAAAACACAGGAGATATTTGGCATAGTACTTTCGCTTATCGCCTCACTTTCATTGCTAGTTGGCGGTATCGGTATTATGAATATTATGCTTGCTACGGTAAATGAAAGAACCAAGGAAATTGGTATTCGAAGATCAATTGGTGCAAGTAAAAACGATATAAGGCTGCAATTTCTTATAGAAGGAGTTCTGATCTCAATTGCAGGTGGAATTATTGGAATTGGTCTTGGATTTGTGCTTAGTCACAGTGTAAGCCATTTTCTGGAATGGTCCACAATGATAACATCATTTTCTGTGATTCTGTCTTTTGCAGTTTCTTTTACTGTGGGAATCGTGTTTTCTTATTTTCCTGCATCAAAGGCAGCTAATCTTGATCCAATTGAAGCACTTAGACACGAATAATGAACACTTTATAATTAAATACCTTAAAAATCAGGAATTTTGTTGTAAAACACGAGTATATTGTATATTATTCCAAATATAAATTTTAAAGGAGATAACACTTATGAAAAACGGAAGAATTGCAATCCCTTCAGATGGCAAAGGTGGAATGGAAGGTAATAGATCAGGTCATTTTGGTCATTGTGATGTTTTTACAATTATTGATGTGGAAGAAGGTAAGATCATAAAAGAGACTATTGTTCCTAATCAGGAACACGTTGAGGGTGGTTGTATGGTACCTGTAAATTTACTTGCCGGATTGAAAGTAAATGCATTGATCGTTGGTGGTATGGGCATGCGTCCACTTATGGGTTTCAAAAATGTCGGTATTGATGTATATTTTGATGGCGAACGACAGGATATCAAATCAGTCGTTGAAGATCTGATAGCAGAAAATTTACCAAAGATTTCGCCTGAACAAGTCTGCGGTGGCGGTCAGAGTCACTAATATAAGACTAATAGTTTATAACAGACATCTCTATCGGGGTGTCTGTTAATTTAATACATATTGAATGAGTAGTACTATAACAAGTATAACCATTATTGCTATTAAGAATAGTTTTATCAAGTTCCCACTCGTTCCATTTGATTTTCCCTTTACGCCCATCATTGCTTTACAATAAAAAAAGATTGAAGTTACACACATAATTCCTATTATATGTAAGCTAAATTGTGGAACAATAAAAAAACCTAATCCTGAAATACAGAAAACTGAACCTAATATTTTTGCATCAAGTCCATAAATTTTGTTATTTCCAGAAACAGTGTACTCACCTTTAACAAATGCATAGGCCCCGATAAATATAATAAAAATACAAATAATCTCTCCCATTAGATTCTCCAGTAATCAATTATTATTGAACCTTCATTATCTTCTCGTCATTTTAACACACGTGGAGCAAATCTAAACAACTTTGAGCAATAAAGCAATTAAGCAGCCTTTTAACCATTTAGGCATTTTATTCCTCCGAATATGATGATTATAGAAGTAATTTAAATATAACCTTATACCAAAATGGATTCAAGAAAAATTAACCTTGTTTGAGTATTTTGAAGACATGTT
>DAOVTB010000202.1 GCA_030633305.1 Candidatus Muiribacteriota bacterium | reverse complement strand
ATTGAATATCAGGGGAAATATTTTACACATATTCGGCTTGAAAAAAATCTTACTGTCAAAATGGATGGCACTAAAAGCATTTCACTTATTGAAATTTAGAATTTCAAATTTTCTCTTTTTTCTTTTCTTTCTTTTTTATAATTACTTCTGCGTTCTGAATGAGATGAAGGTTGCACCGGAAGCATTAAATTTAAAATTCCAAAGTATTTTATGAAATTTTATTTAATTGCTTCTGGCATAATGGTGTATAAACTTTCTGATTTCAAGCAAATCAAATATCAGAAAGTAACACAGCATTAGAATTTTCTGTATCTGGGCAAACCGAGGTGTATGATAGTTAATGCCGGTGCCAGATGGACTTTTGCTTCGCTGCTTGAATATTTTACTTTGAAATGAAAGTGCCCTGGAACCTTATACGCACTAATGCAGAAAATTTCAAGATTCGCTCATTCAGGACGCAGATATTGACATAAAAAAACATTTATCATATAATCCTGCCATGAAGATAGCAATTGTAAATCCTCCATTTTTCAAAAAAGTAAACAGAGATTATAACTACTGCAATTTTGATAATGCTTTACATTATCCGATCTGGCTTTCGTATCTCACATGTTTGCTAATGAATAAAGGGCATGAACCAGTTCTTTATGATTTAATAGCCGATGATATGGATTTGGAGAAATCAGTTTCCAGAATAGAGTTTGATAGTCCTGAGATTATTGTGGTACAGGCATCAGTTCATACACTGGAATTTGATCTCAGTTTCATGTATTTACTGAAAAAAAGAATTGATAGTGTTAAAATAATTGTTGTTGGAGATCTGCCAACAATTTCTCCAGGAAGTCTTCTTGTTGATAATAAATTTATTGACTTTGTTTGTATTGGTTTTTTTGATTATTCTGTTTTGCAGATCATAGATTACATTAAAACTGATAAACTTGATTTTGCATCAATTCCTGGCACTGGATTTCGCCGTGCGGATGAAGGTATTGAAGTGAATTGTAGCAGGAATTTCGGTTTACCTGATTTGAGTGGAAAAAAACTTTCTCATGTGTACAGGAAATTTCTTAATTACCGGAAATATTCATTTGAAGGATCGCTTTCACCTGTTATTGCGGTGCAAACAAGTAGAGGTTGTGATTCGCTTTGTTCATATTGTGTAAACGCCCGAATCTTTTGTAATGATGAAAGAATTGAATTTCCTGTAAATGATGTAATTTCGGAATTGGACCATATTGTAGAGAATTTTTCAGAAATAAGAGAAATATATTTTGATGATATAAACTTTCATTCTTCAAGTAAAAGGACATTGGACATCTGTAGAGCTATAAAAAAGAAAAAGTATCCTTTTCAATGGAGTGCAAATGTCTGTCCTGATATAGATGTAAAAGTCCTTCAGGAAATGAAATCTTCCGGATGTAGAATGTTGAATGTAGGGCTTGAATCACTTGATCCTAGCGTTCTTGAATTATACAATAGAAATGTTGATATCCCTTCTGTGACTGATTTTATCGAAAACTGCATTAACCTGGATATTACTCTGAATGCTTTTTTTATGATAGGAAGTCCGCTTGAAAAGAGGTATAATCTCAGGATGATTCTGGATATGGTGAAAAAATATAGAAAAGTGAATTTTATTGTCCAGAGGTTGGTAGTGTTTCCAAACACTGTTTTGTTTAAAGAAGCTTCTGAAGATTTGATACTTGCTGAGAAAACATACGAAAATTTAAAGTATTATACAATTGAACGCCCTGAATTCACTTCTGAACATATGAAAACATTTATGAGATTGTTTGAAAATCAAAAGGTGAGCTTTCCGGTTATTAAAGAAATTAAAAACTTTCTTTTTAACTAATCTCTCATGCAGACTAAAATTGTGATCTTTCTATATAATCTTAATATTTTTATTCTTTTTCTAAGTCTTTTTTTTCCATTTTCAATATATATTTCATTTTTGAAACCCATTTTTGCAGCTTTAACAATATTTTTGATATTCCTGACCGGAACTCGATTTGCCAAACCAGCGATTCTGCTTGCTTTTTTTGGGATTTCAACGTTTCTAGCTTATTCTGCAAATATTGATATCTGTAATCATATTGCTTTTCAATCCCAATTACTGTGGGCAATAACAGGATTTATTTTTATTACTGATTTTTTGAGTTATAAAAAAAATACTCAAAAGCAGAATATGGTCAAAGCCATGCTGCTTATTGTTATTCTATATCTGGTATTTTCTGTTTTGAGTAAATTTATTGATAATTCTTTGATTTTTGATCAATTATTTGCTTTTACTAATCCTGTATTTAATGTACCACTTTATTATCATCCTGAGATTTTAGGAGCTATGTTAAGTGTTGGGCTTGTTTTGATTACATTTCAGATCAAAGCAGGTATTTACAGATTGATGTATACTTTGTTTTTCATATTGACCGCTATGACAATGCTGCATTTATCTCCAGTGGCAGGAGTGATTTATCTATTTTTCAATACCGCATTGCTATTGAAATACGGTTATGGGAATAGCAATATTAAATCTTTACGATGTACTGTTTTAATCACTGTTGTGGTTTTGGGTATATTTTCTTTAATGTTTGAAGACGTATCAAGTTTGTGGCAAAAATATGCTGAAGTAAGACGTCAGAAATTTTTTGAGGGTTTCAAGATATTTTCCCGAAATCCTGTCAGGGGTAGTGGGGGAAATAGTTTTGAAATATTATCAAAATGTAATGAGGGGAAATCGATATTTCAGGAATCATCAATTTCAAAAAACTATTCAAATTCATATAATCTATTTATGGAGCTTGCATCATCATGTGGGATTATTACATTTTCAATACTAATAATATTTCTTCTGGTAACTTTCCAATCATCCCGAAAACATAGGATATCATTTATAAGTCATATTCTGATAATTTTTGTTTTTGGTGCATTTACTGAAGATGTTTTTTTGAATAATTATTATCAGGTCTTTTTATGTATAATAATTTCTGTATATCTTTCTGAAATAGAAGATAAGAAAATAATTTGTACAAAAATGGTAAACGGCATTATATATATTCTCCTCATAGTTTCTTTAGCAGTTTTTATTTTAGATTATGGTAACAGATATGGAAGTATTATCAGGAAAATAGTATTGAAAGCAGAAAGCCTAGATAAGATGAAAGCCGGTTTATCACGTGCTTTGGATTTTTCACCAATGAATCCAGACATTTATAATGATTTAGCGGAATTATCAATTTTAGGCAGGAAATATGATGAAGCCGAAAACAGTCTTTCGACAGCACTTCAATATTCACCTCACAATATTCGTAGTATGCGTTACAAATGTTGGGTAAGTTTTTTTAAAAAGGGTGACAATACCAGGATAATGAAATTATGTATGGAAACAGATCCTGTAGATAAGTATGGAGTAACAGACATGCTTGAGTGTCAGATTAAATTTTCTTCAAATAAATTAGAAAAAAGTTCTGTAAGTTTGTTCTTTTATCTTTTGAGATATCCTGAATTCTGTAATGATATTTTTTTAAAGATGAATCCAATACTTAAGGAAAATGTAAAAAAAATTGTTTATAATGAAAAAAAATATGCTGATTTAATAGATTCTTTTGCCCCTAAAGGATTTATAAAACTTAGAATATCAGAGATTTATTTTTTTATGGGTGATTATTCCAGCGCATTGAAATTGTTTAAATCTATTGACCTGAAAGACACTGATATTTGGGACATTGATGATAAGGATCAGATTGCACATAATTTTAAAAAAGAATACCAGATCATGAAAATAAAATTGGGTTTGTGTTCTGAAAATGAGTTACACTCTCTTTTTGATTGTGGAAATGATGAGATTTTAAATTCTTTGATAATTTATTTATTCAGTATAAAAAAATACAATGAAGTTTTGCTTGTTGCAGATAAATTTCTGGAATCCAGAAGAGTTAAGATAAGTCCTTATGTGATTGATAAATTGAAAAATGAAGGGTTGTATTACGCAGTTCTTAGTGCTATTGCAGTAAAGAATAAGATTAAGGCGGAAGAATTTTCTGAAAGCCTTTTAAGTGAAAAAAATTCCTGGTTTCTTTCATATTTATCTAAAGCTCAAATATATGCTTTTTTGAATGAAAAAAAACTGGCTTTAAATGAACTTAATAAATTTATGATTGCAGTAACAAGTAAGAAACATCCTTTTCAGAAGAACAGGATATTGAACCTTTTTTTGGAAATTAATGATGAATGGATTAAAGATCGGAAATTTCCTATTGGTGTTTATAATTTTTCCAGATATATAAAAGAAATGCTGGATATTTATGGGGAAATTTTGGAAGATGGTACGATAAAGCAACTGGATTTGAAAGTCATAAATGATTTTTTTGCACCACTGCTTAAAAATTATTGATATTTAGAATGCTTACAGGTAAAATATCCTGATCAAAATGGAGATGAGTGGAGTGAGATATACAGAATTTGAGAAAGCTAAGGCTTTTTTTTATAGTCATACAAAAAATAAGAAATATGATCTGAATAAAATCATTTTTTTCATGAAAGAGATGGACAATTTTTATAAAAAAATTCCTGTTATTCATGTAGTCGGTACAAATGGGAAAGGGTCAATTTCTTCGACAATTGCTTCTATTCTTTGGAATGCGGGATATAAGACTGGTTTATTTACCTCGCCTCATCTAGTCAATATTCGAGAGAGGATTGTAGTTGACGGCCATTGGATCAGTGAAGAAGAATTTTGCAGGATAGTCTCTGAAATTTCATGTTTTGCAGATGAAATGAATAGAAAATCTGGAGAATATCCTACTTTTTTTGAATTAATGTATTCTACAGCAATGAGATATTTCTATAATACGGGTGTAGATGTTGCAGTTCTTGAAGCAGGTCTTGGTGGGAGACTGGATGCGACCAATATTAGTAATCCAATATTAACAATTATTACGAAAATTGCCTATGATCATCCGAAAACCCTTGGTAATACTCTAAAGAAAATTGCATTTGAAAAAGCAGATGTAATAAGAAAAGATAGTCACGTGATAGTGTCACCTCAAAGGAAGGACATTTTTGAACTTATAAGTGGAATTGCACGGGAAAGGAATTCATCATTGATCTATTCCAAGAATAAAGGCAAATCCGGTGATATTACTTTTGATGGCAGAAGATTTTATCAAAGTGCTGTTTTTGATAATTTTGGAAAAGTTGATCTTGCGCTGATTGGAAATCATCAGGTTGAAAATGGTGCAACGGTTATTGATGCTTGCAGAGTCCTAAAAAAAATTGGATATTCAATAGATGATGAAGCGATAAAGATTGGTTTTAAAAGGAATCGGTGGCCTGGAAGATTAGAATATATACGATCAGAAAGCCTGAAACCCGAGTTTAGGAACAATATCAGGGGGATTTATATTGATGGAGCACATAATGCAAATGGAATGCAGGCACTTAAAAAGGCATTAAAGAAGATTGAATGTGGAAAATTACCAGTTATATGCGGAGTCCTAGGTGACAAGGGGCCTCGGAAATTACATAAAAGCCTTAGAAATATCACAGACCAATTGTATATTACCCGTCCAGACAGTCCAAGATCGATTCCATCATCTGAACTTGCAGAAAAATTTGAAAATTGTGGTCTTCATGTTCTCTATTACAGTGATGATATTTTGAAAACATTTCTTCAATTGAAAAATTCATTAACTGAGCCAACAGATATACTGATTTGTGGTTCTTTGTATCTTGTAGGCGAATACAAGAAACTTTTGTGTAGTGAAATAAGCGAACAAACCTTTATCTCATTATGAACGCAGAACAGGTGAAATATTCAAAAATGAAGAATAATAAAAACTTTGTAGGGGAGGGTCTGTGACCCTCCCGTTCTAATAAAAAAACATAAAATGGTATTTTGTTTATATAATCCAAAATAATTTAATTCGGGAGGGTCACAGACCCTCCCCTACAGTATTATTTGATTCATTCAATACATTTTATATCTTTGTGTTAATATGGTATGATTAGTAAAAAGAATTTAATGATTTGGAGGAAATTATAATGGATTTAACAAAATGGGCTCAGAATAACCCTTTTAAGGAACTGTTTGATGAAATATTCACTGATTCTAGATTTCCCTGGATACATAGAAATGACGGTACAAAATATTTAAAACCAGCTGTTGATATTTTTGAAGATGCAGACGCTATTGTCATTAAAGCAAGTCTACCTGGTATGAAAAAAGAAGATATAGAAGTAGTCATAGAAGACGGCGTGCTTCATATTCGTGGCGAGATCAAAAAGGATACTCGCGTGAATGATGAAAACTATTACAAGAGGGAAAGGTATTTTGGTTGTTTTCAGAGATCTTTTGCACTTGGTGATTCTGTTGAAGCTGATAATATCAAAGCAAGTTATGATGATGGTGTTTTGACCCTTGAAATGACTAAAGTAAAGGAAGACAGTAAGAAAAATAGTCAAAAAATTGATATCAGCTGATTCCTTTTTTTAATAACTTGATTTATTCATCGGATGTTCAGTAAAAAATCCTTGACAATTGTCTCTTGAGGCATTATCTTAACAAGACTATTGAAATAAAAAAATAGGAAATATTTCTATTATAAATGATGGGGGACTGAATAATGGCTCATAAGAAAGGTGCGGGAAGCACATCGAACGGAAGGGATTCGAATCCCAAGTATTTAGGTATTAAAAAATTTGCTGGTCAACTTGTAAAAGCTGGAAATATTCTGGTTAGACAGCGTGGTACAAAATATCATCCTGGTGAAAATGTTGGACTTGGAAATGACCATACTCTTTTTGCTTTAAAAGCTGGATATGTCAGATTTAAAGTAGGTAAAGGGAAAAGAAAGTCAATTTTTATAGAAACTGCTTCTAGCGTATCTTAAAATTGATGAAAAAAGGTTGCTGCTATGTTTACTGATCATGCTAAAATATTTTTGAAAGCAGGTCAAGGCGGCAACGGCTGTACAAGTTTTCGCCGTGAAAAATATGTCCCATTAGGTGGACCAAACGGCGGAAATGGCGGGGCAGGCGGCTCTATTTATTTCATGTGTAATAAAAAGCTTAATACCCTGAATCAATTTAAAAAAAGAGCTCACTTTTTTTCTGAAAAAGGGTCTCATGGCCAGGGGCATGGAAAAACTGGTTGTACTGGCGCTGATGTAATAATTGAAGTTCCATTGGGAACTGTAGTAAAGAATGAACTTGGAAGGATCCTTGCCGATCTTAATGTAGATGGTAAGGATTTTCTTGCTTGTCAGGGCGGTAGAGGCGGAAGAGGAAACGAAAGTTTTAAATGTTCCACTAATCAAGCGCCAAGAATAAGAGAACTTGGTGAACCCGGCGAAGAAAATGTTATTCTTCTGGAATTGAAATTGATTGCAGATGTTGGCCTTGTTGGATTTCCTAATGCCGGCAAATCAACATTGATATCAGTTGTATCTAATTGTAAACCTAAAATTGCAGATTATCCATTTACCACACTTGTTCCGAATTTGGGAATTGTTGATCTAAAAGAGATTGATGGTTTTATTATTGCGGATATACCAGGATTAATTGAAGGTGCTTCTGAAGGAAAAGGTCTGGGTCATCAGTTTCTCAGACATGTTGAAAGAGTTCGTGCTCTTTTATTCCTTATTGATATTAATGATATTTCTCCTTCAGAGTCATTTAAAAAGCTTCATTCTGAACTTGGTAAATATTCCAGTAAAATTCTGGAAAAAGAGAAATTTGTTGCATTTACAAAACGAGATACTTTTGATGATGAAGAATATTTCTTAACTTTTAAAAAAGATCTTCTTGAAAATTTTGAAGATTTAACTGAAAATCGTATATTTTTTATTTCTTCAGTTACTGGACTTCAGGTTAGAGATGTGATGTATGTGATAAAACAAACTCTTGACATGATTCCGAAAGAATATACACAGATCGGAGAAACACATCATCTTTATACACTTCCTGATTCTGGAGAAGCAAGTGTAACAATGGATGATGATGTGTATGTGGTTTCTGGAAAAAAGGTCGAAAAAATAATTATAATGACTGATATTGATAGCGAATCATGTCTTTTGCGGCTTCAAAAACAGCTGATTGACATGGGAGTCTATGAAAAACTGGAAAATGCAGGGATTAATTTTGGAGACAATGTTCGAATAGGTAAATTTGAATTCGTATGGGACTAATTAAGACAGGTCTTTACGGTGGAACTTTTGCTCCAATACATAATGGCCATATAAGAGTAGCGATTGAAGCCCTTGAACAAATGAATCTGGACAGTATTTTTTTTATTCCAAACTATAT
>DAOVTB010000323.1 GCA_030633305.1 Candidatus Muiribacteriota bacterium | reverse complement strand
TTTGTAAGTTCAACACTGTCAAAATCAACACCGCATATGATAACGGTATCTTTTAAATTATCAATTTTATGATTTTTTATCAGTCTTGGTCCAAAGTCGATCGCTTCATGGTTAAAGTCTGTCTCATCATGAACTACAACAATTGAAGTCTTATCATGTGGTGCCTCAGGTGAGATACTGGATATTTCCTGTTCAAAAAGAGCATTGATTGTTGTTGATTTTCCTGAATTTGTTCCTCCAAGTATTGAAACAACGATATTATCTTCTATTAGAGTGATCTTCTCTTTTGTATTATTTATCAATTTTGAAAATTCAGAAAGAAGATTATTTTCAGTATAGATAAAACCTGAATCAGTAAATTTGTTGTTGATTGTTTCAATAACGCTTGCCAGCTTTTCTTTTTGGACTTTTTTCATATGCCCATTCTATCAAAGAGCTGAAAATATTACAAATCTTCAAAATTTGATATGCGGCGCGGTGTCCATGTCTCATTTATGGTATAATTGTAAAAATTCATAAGATATTGATTCAGGAGGTAGAATACTGAATATAAAAAGATTGTGTTTATTTTTGTTTGTGATAATTCTTGGCACGGTTGTTTCTTCAATAGCAATAGAAAGTACTAAATTTTGGATTAGAAGGATTATTCCAGAAGAAAACTTTACAGCTGTTGATAGGACTATTCTAGATATTTCCAGAAAATTTAGGGAAGAATGTGTGAAGATCCTGGAAAATGCAATTGAGAAAAAAGAGTTAACAGAAAAAGAATTGTTCAGTATATTGTATTTTCCTGAAACTCCTGTTTCAGATCCTCCAAAATTCACTACATTTTATGATAGTTATACAGATAAAAAAATTACTCCACTTGAAGATAGATTTCTTGGTTTGAATAAGAAGCTGATTTTTGTAATCCTTGTTGATAAGAATGGGTATGTCCCATCACATAATTCAAAATTTTCCAAACCCAGGACTGGAGATATCGCTTATGATATTAAGAATTGTAGAACTAAACGTATATTTAATGATATAACAGGTTTTAGTGCTGCAAAAAACAACAGTGATTTTCTGTTGCAGATTTATCTCCGTGATACAGGAGAGATAATCTCTGATCTGTCCATGCCGGTTTTTATAAATGGTAGACGATGGGGATCAGTTCGATTGGGTTATAGAGGAGAAAGAGATTAATGTTTAAAAAATTATCTATTCGTCTTTCTTTTTTTATTACGGTTATTATGTTAATTATTTTAACCTGTTTCACCATATTTTTCATACGCGAAAGGACTGACAGGCTTTATTTAGCAATTATGAAGAGAGGTAGAGCTTCAGCGCATCTTGGATCTAAAGTTGTATCTAAACTTCTGGATAATATTGTTGAAAGTGGTGTGTTTTCTGTAGAAGAAGTTTTTGACAATAGCCTTGTGAAAATCCAGCTTCCAGAAAAAATTATTAAAGGATATGGAAATGTAAGTGAAGCAAATTTGAAAAAAATTGAAAAGTATCATTATAAAACGACGCTTGATTCATATCTTGAATCTAAATTACTAGAAGTCCTTGATGGATTTTTAAAGGATAATCAGATTGTTTTTGCGATTCTCGTTGATAATAATGGCTATGTACCTGTCCATAATTCAAGGTATTCAATGCCTTTGAAAGGTGATTTTATATACGACAGGAATAATAATCGTACAAAGCGGCTTTTTAATGATGTCGTTGGATTAAAAGCAGCGAAAAATACAACTGCGGATATTAAAAAACAGCTTTATAGAAGAGATACTGGAGAAATAATGTGGGATGTTTCCAGTCCTGTATATGTAAAAGGCAGGCATTGGGGATCATTTAGAATTGGATTTTCTTTGACTGAAATATTAGGGGAGATCAAAGATTTACGAAATAAACTGATAATCTCAATGAGTCTGCTCATGATGATCTGTATTATTTTTATTAACAGAATTACTGCTTATTTGATGATTTCGCTAGAGCAATTGCATAAAGGTGTAAAAAAAGTTTCAGAAGGCGATCTTAATTATAAACATCAAATCATATCAAATGATGAGATTGGCGAATTGGCAAGTGCTTTCAATATAATGGTTGATGATCTTAATACATATATGGATAATCTTAAAAAAACGACTGCAATGAAAGAAAGGATTGAGAGTGAACTCTCTGTTGCCCGTGCGATCCAGATGGATATTGTTCCGAAATTATTCCCGGCATATCCTAATCGTGATGAATTTGATATTTATGCTTTTATTGAACCTGCGAGATCTGTTGGCGGAGATCTATATGATTTTTTCTTTATTGATGATGATCATTTGATGATTTCTGTTGGCGATGTTTCTGGAAAAGGAATTCCAGCTTCACTTTTTATGGCGGTTACACAAACTCTTATTAGAAGTACCTCGATGTCACTTAAATCGCCGGAAAAGGTATTAAAGCATGTTAATGCTGAGCTTTCCAGAAATAACAGGAGTTGTATGTTTGTCACCCTGTTTCTATGTCTGATGGATTTAAAGACAGGAATAGTCAGTTTTTCAAATGCAGGACATAATATGCCTATAAACATACAAAAGAATGGGGATGTTGAATATATTAAATGCAAACCTGCATGCGCACTGGGAGTTGTTGATGATATGGAATTCAATCTGGAAGAATTAAAACTCAAAAAAGAGGAGTCTCTTTTTATATACACCGATGGAGTTACGGAGGCTATGAATAGTGCTGATGAACTTTTTGGAGATGATAGACTTCTGAAAGAAATTGGTATTATTGGAAAAGAGCCTATTGAAAGCATTATTGGAGAAATTGCCTATAAAGTTAAAACTTTTGCAGATGGTTGTCCTCAATCTGATGATATAACAATGCTTGCAGTTAAATATATAGGAGCCTGAGCTGAGCAATTATTTGAAAACATCTGCACTAATCTTTTTGCCACTAGATTTCCCGAAAAGCCTCGACGTACCCTACGGGAATGCCTTCGTTTTTCGAAAAACCTATCGTCTAAAAATATTAGCACATCTGAATTACAAATAATCGCCCAACTCAGGTTGAAACACGAAGTTATAAATTTTTTGACATCATGATATGTGGAATTGATACTTCTATAAATTCTTCTCCGAATTCATTATAGCCAAGTTTTTTATAAAATCCGGAAACATTTTTTC
>DAOVTB010000035.1 GCA_030633305.1 Candidatus Muiribacteriota bacterium | reverse complement strand
TTATTCGTGAACAGAAAGTACATCAACTTTATACTGTTATGCAGACTGCTCAGAATATGGGTATGCAGACTTTTGAACAATCTCTCAAAGACCTGTATCTTAAAGGTTATATTACTCTTTCTGAAGCGTTATCTCATACTTTGTATCCTGATGAACTTCAGAGAATGTTAAAAGGTGTTTCTAAATAATATTTTAAAGGCGGTGGTTCTAATTGGCAAAATTTAAATTCTCTGCTAAAAACTGGGAAGGTAAAATAATTTCCCAGGAAATAGAAGGTGATAATAAAGAAGTCGTAATTGCTAAGTTACGCGAAAGAGGCTACTTTGTCACCAGTATTAAAGCAAAATCCAAAGAAATCACGCTTTTCCAGCGTGGAATTGGACCAAAAGAAGTTGCGATCTTTGCCAGACAGTTTGCTACAATGATCAATGCGGGTGTGCCACTTGTAAAATGTCTCGCTATTCTTGGAGAGCAACTTGAAAATCCAAGATTCAAAGACATTGTAGGAGTTATCAGACAGGATGTTGAAGCAGGGGCTACTTTTAGCGCATCTCTTGAAAAACATCCAAAAGTTTTTACAAATCTTTTCTGCAACCTGGTAAAGGCTGGTGAAGCTGGTGGTATCCTCGATGAAATTCTGGAAAGACTTGCCAATTATCTGGAAGATTCTGAAGAACTAAAAGCCAAAGTAAAAGGTGCTTTGACATATCCTGTTGTAATCATGTCAATCGCCATGCTTGTTGTATTTTTCCTAATGACTTTTGTTATTCCTCAGTTTCAGTCGATTTTCGAATCAATGGGTGATCTGGAGCTTCCTGTTATCACACAATTCCTGCTTTCTGCAAGTTCTTTCATGTCAGAATATTTCTTTGTTTGTGTAGCTGCTGTTGTTGCATTTATTTTTGGTATGAAACAGTTTTTTGCTACAAAGCAAGGAAATCGAATACTCGATATAAACTTACTCCGAATGCCTGCTTTTGGACCCATGCTTAAAAAGGTTGCTATTTCTAAATTTACACGTACACTCGGTACATTGATAAGTTCTGGTGTACCAATTTTACAGGCGCTTGAAGTTACCGCAAATACTGCTGGTAACGTTATCATTACTGAAGCAATCATGATGACCCGTAAACAGATTAAAGAAGGTGAATCAATTGCTGTTCCTCTAAAACAAAGTGGTGTTTTTCCACCGATGGTTGTTCAGATGATCGCCGTTGGAGAAGAAACTGGTGAATTAGATAAGATGCTTGTTAAGATCGCTGATTTTTATGATTCTGAAGTAAATAGTGCTATTAAAGGTTTAACTTCAATTATTGAACCGGTAGTTATCGTTTTCATGGGTATTGTTGTTGGTGGTATCGTTATGGCGATATTCCTGCCTATGCTACAAATGGTAAACCAGGAATAAATGCTTTCCGAATGAGCGAATCTTGAATTTTTCTGCATCATTTCAAAGCTAGAAATACGAAAAGAGTATGACTAGCTTTGAAATGATTTGAAAAATCCAACCTTCATCTCATTCAAAAAGCATTTTCTTTAACTAAATTAATTAAAAAATCAATCATATAGAAAACTTTCAGTTAAAAGATACTTTTCTCATGGACAAAAATTCTAACAAAGCAATTGTTATTTTACATTGGATAAGCATATTGCCCGCTGCAATACTATCAAGCGTTACCATTGGGATTTTATATGGTCTTTTTTATTTTTCTTCGTGTACTTCGTGGTAAATTTTTAAACAAATTTGATATCTGCAGCATTATTAACTACTTTACCACTGTCCAGCTCTTTTCTTTCAACAGTAAAAGATACTTTCTGACCAGATTTCAATTTACTGACTGGAATATTTGAAATACTGTTCAGGAAAAATATAGCTTCTTCTTTTTCGTTATCTTCATTCTCAAATTCAATAATCCCATAGTTACGATTTTCAATTATTGACTTGATTACACCTGCTTTTGTAGTAGGTAAAGGCTCATGAAAATCATTATTTTTAATCAAATAAGCAATATACTCTGTATCTTTTTTAGCATATCTAATTTTTAAGGAATCACCCTTTTCTATTTCCATATCACTGTTTTCCATTGCAAAAAAATGAATAAAAACCTTAATATCAGATTTATTTAAAGGATTTGCAAATCCAAATCCCTTTTCATTATCGAAAAATAAAACAGTAACCTCTGTAAGATTTTGTTCTTTACTGGATGAATAAAATTCTTCCTGTTTCATATATATAAATTCTTCAACGGTAACACCATTGATTTCTCTTACTTCATTGATTTTATTGATAAGAAGATCGATCTCTTTTTCTACCTTATTTATTTTTTTGGCCTTTTGAAAGTATTTAACAGCAAGAGTCGGAAGATTCAATTCAAAAAATACAAACCCAAGCTCCAGTAATACTCTGAAATTATTTCGGTCGAGCTTTTCAGCTTTTTTGAGAAATGTCAGTGAGCTTTCAAAACTATCCAATTCGAAATGATAACTTGATGCAGCCAGTAAAGAATCAATATCCGTTTCATCCATTTTAATCATATCATGAATTGCTTTCTCTGATTTCTCGTCATCTTCGGAATACATATGAATTTTGATAAGATTCTTGTACAACTCCTTCTTAGAATTGTAATCGATATCCATATCACAAAGTTTTAAATGAATTATTTTTACGGCATGATTGGAATAATACTCAAATTCTTCAAATTCTTCCCCATTATAAAACACCTCTAATAATGATGTGATAGCATCGATATTGTCAGGATTTTCCTTTAATACCTTTTTAAAATACTTGATAGACTTTTCAAATTCTTCTAACTCTTTATATGCAACTGCCATAGATAAAAAAACTGATTCACGTTTAATATCATCTGAGTCCAGATCAATATCACTTAAATATTTTATTGCATTTGTAAACTCGCCGGCTAGAATATTTATTAGCCCCCAGTAATACCATTCACATTTTCTATCTTCTCTATAAGTTACAAGAATACTTGAATCATAGATCATTTTCAGTTCAGAGGACTCGACTATTTTTTTGACAACAGAATAATGAACACTTTTCTTTAAATCTTTCAGTTTTTTATTTATTATCACAGAATCAGCAGCATCATCAATTCCAAGTAATTTGTAAAAATCAGGAGTCTCTATAATTTTTTTCATTTTACTTTAATATCCTCGACCATTAGTTGCGCCTTTTGCATCCCAAACCAGGAATTTAATTCCAGCTTACCAGCAATATCTATCTTTTTGCAACTTTGAAGCTTTTCATAATATTTTTCTGTACTATTCCAGAAAAGACATTCAATTTTACCATTCCCCTGCTTAAGAGTGATCTTTAAATGTAAGCCTTCAGCTCCAAGCTTTTTAATATTCGCTATTTCAGCATCTCTTAATACAAAAAGGGGTTCAGGATTCTTTACACCAAAAGGAGCCATTATACTTAATTCTTTATAGAGTTTGGGAGTTATTTCTTTAATATTCAGTTCCAAATCTACATGAAGTTTTGGAACAAGCAGTTCTTTTGATACAGTTTTTTTGGACCATTTAACAATTTTTTTCTTAAATTCAGAAATATTTTCTGACTTAATAGTAAAACCAGCTGCACCTGTATGCCCTCCAAAGGTTCGCAATAGATCATCCGTTTGCTCCAAAGCTTCGATAATTGAATAGTTTTCAATACTTCTTGCGGATCCAGCTGCAATTTGTTCACCATTATCATCGGGTTCTTCGATAACCATTGCAATTACCGGACGACTGTATTTGTCAACCAGTCTTGAAGCTACAATTCCTGTAACACCATGTTTTAAGCCTGAAACTGCAACTACTATTATAAGATCATTCTCTGGTTCATAGGACTTCAACATTTCTTCTTCAAAAATATTGTAATATTCATCAACCCGTTCTCGTCTCAATGTATTGAGTTCCTCTAATTCCTCTGCAAGTCTTTGGGCATCTACTTTATTTTCACTCAATACAAGATTAAGACTCTTTTCTGTAACTCCCATACGATGAGCAGTATTCAATCTGGGAGCGATGTTAAATGAGATATTTCTTGATGTCAGAGTTTTTGGATCAACTGAAGCAGATTTCATCAATGCTTTAATGCCAAGCCGCGGAGAACTGCTCAAGCATTTTAGTCCCCACTTTACAAAAATTCTGTTTTCATCTGTCAAAGGCATTATATCAGCTACTGTTCCAAGCGTCAGAAGATCAATATAATTCCGAAAAAACAGTCTATAAGCCTCTGATTTATAGAGGATCAGACTATAATAAAGATTTAAGGTCATTTCTGCATCTGATAAAGCTCTATGATATGCACCTTCACTGATATCAAAAAAAGTACATAAAGCAGCAAGATTATGCTTCTTTTTTGGAAAAAGAGGACGGGAAATTTTGATCGTATCAATTTCACCCAGAATTTTTGGATATGAAATATTTTTCCTGCTCAATGAATTTTTTAAAAATACTGAATCAAATCTATCACTGTTATGACCCATAATATAACAGTCATCTATAAATGTACTAAATTTCCTGAAAGCTTCACCCTGACTGATTCCACCGTCTTCAACCATTTTACCTGTAATACCTGTAATTGCTTCTACTTCAGCATTGACAGTTCGACTATCAGGCTTAACAAGAGTATCAAATTTATCGATTATAATTGAATTTATTACTTTAACTGCGCCAATTTCAATAACTTCATCCTTGACGCCACTTAATCCTGTAGTCTCAAAATCATAGCAAACGATTGTCTTATCAAACATAAAATCTTTATCATAGCTTAAAACAATAGCCAGACATAATTTAAAAGCAACACCACAACCCGCAAGATTTGTAAATGGGTATTTACAATCCTCCCGTTTAGGATCAATCACAGCAAGAGCACTTTCAGGTATTCCAGTGACTGGTTCATGATGATCAGTAACGATTACATCAATCCCATTTTCAGAAAGTACTTTAATATATTCTTCAGCAGCGATACCGTTATCAACTGTAATAACAAGCGACGGTTTACTTTTGAGTATCTCTTCAACTTCCTTATTCCCCAGTCCGTATCCCTCAATCGGTAAAAGCCATTTAACATCCTTTATTCCAAATTCCTTCAGAGCATAATACATTATCGAAACAGATGTGATTCCATCCACATCTTTATCACCATAAATCATTATAGATTCATTATTTTCTATTGCTTTTCGAATACGACGGACAGCAATATCCATATCCTTCAATAAATAAGGTGAATGAGTATATTTCAACCCTGAATTTACAAACATTCTGGTAGTTTTTTGATCGGAAATACCTCGTTGAACCATCAACTCAGCGATTACAGGATTCAAGGTATAATCCTTGACAATCTGATCAATCATGGACCTGTCATTTACTTTTTCAGGGAATATCCATGACTTATTCATTTTGATTCCAATTTAATGATTTTTCCTTCAGACCACAATTTTTCGAGGTTATAATATTCTCTGCATTCTGGAGTCATAATATTAATCACAAAATGTCCATAGTCAACCAATATCCATCCAGATGCAGCTTTCCCTTCAGCACACAGTGGTTCGATTCCAAAGTCTTTTCTGGTACCTTTTACTATTTCATCTGCCAGAAAAGTCATCTGCCTGTTATTAGCCGAAATAATCAGAATATTTTCAGCAAACGATGAAAATTCATTGATATTGATTAATATCGGGTCAATAGCTTTTTTCTCATTACAGATTTCAGTAATATATTTAACGATTTTTTCCATAATCTCCCCTTGTGCTGTGTCATCGTCCGCATTGAACAGACGATCCAGTAATTTGTAGCTTAATTTCTTATTCTAAGTGTTATATTTTTTTTCAAGATAAATAATATTTCCTTCATCATTGAAAAATATGTTGTCCATCAAAGCTTTCATCAGAATTATACCTCGCCCATGAGGAGCAAATATATTTACTTCAGAAATGGCATCAGGTATATTATCATAATTAAATCCAGGACCTTCATCTTCAAATCCAATACGAATACAATCATCAAGAAATGAAAGATTAATTTTTACCTTTTTATTTTTCTTATATTTATTTCCATGTTCAAATGCATTACAAATTGCTTCATCGATTGCAACTTTAATCGAAAAAATAGTATCTTCATCAAATTTTTCTGAAATAACCAATCGTTTGATAATTGAATCAAGAACAATTCCAAGATTTTCAACCTTGGTTACTGTCTCGACATGCAAATCACTAGGCTGAGTCAATTGTACTACGAGAACAGTAATATCATCATGTTGAGGTACACCATTAACATATTCATCCACTTTTTCATAAAGAAGATTCAAAAGTGAAAAAGAATCATAATCCCTGCACCCTTTGATTATTTCTTTAACTGCATCAAGACCAAATTCTTCCTTTTCTGAATTCATCGCTTCAACAAGTCCATCTGTATAGAATATCAGCTTGTCTCCAGCTTCAAAATTAAATGACTTGTTTTGATACATTCCGTCATCAAATATCCCAAGAAACAAACCACGTCCCGGAAGTATTTTTAACTTGTCCTCGGAGTATTTATAAAGCAACGGCGGATTGTGTCCAGCCTTTGCATAATCAAATTTCCCACTTGCTAAATCAAGATTACCAAGTACCATCGTAACATAAAGTGAAATATTGACATCCTTTATATCCTTTATATCTTCTTTCAAAAGATAATTCATCTGTTCAAGAACATTTGCAGGAATCGTTTCATTTTTAACAACTGCTCTAAGAATTGACCTGGTCATTGTCATTATTAACGCTGCCGAAACACCTTTACCAGCAACATCTCCAATTGCACAGAACAGATTAGAAATTTTTCCCTTGTCATCAAATATTGGAACAACATCAAAATAATCTCCACCAACTTGCTTTGCAGGAAGACTTTTTGCAAAAATATCAACTTTATTTGTATGTGGAAATTTGTCAGGAAGAAGTCTCTGTTGTATTACACTCGCTAATTCAAGATCCCTTTCAAAACTTTTCTTGATTATAGCCTCACTATATAGTTTTTCATTGTCAAGCAAAACTGAACTCTGATAAGATATAATCGTAAGTAAATTTCTGTCTGTTTCTTCGAATTCACCATTTTCAGAAAGCAGTATTATTGCACCAATTACTACCTTATTACTTTCCAGAGGAACAACAATAAAATCTTCATATTTCCTTAAATAACCTGTATTTACATCCTTGATCTCATTATTCCTGAAATCAGCACCCATTAAACATTTCGAGTTCTTTAAACAGTAGCCTATAACAAAAATATCATCACTGTAATCAATGTATTTGATTTCCATTTTTTCTTCAGGAGTCATATCCAGAGAATTGACTATTCTTGGAACATCATCAACTATTTTAAGAAATATTCCCTTATTGACTGCTGGAATATATTCAGCAATTGTCCCCATTATTGTTGAAGTCAACTCAGTTATATTGAAAACAGCTTTCATAGATTTCGAAAGCTCTGTAAGAACGTAAACCTGATCATAGAGTTTAGTCATTGCTTCAAAACCTTCTTCTATATCCTGTTCTTTTTCTTGTATTTCATGGTAGAGATCTTTATTTTCAACACCAATGGACACATATGTTCCAAGTAATTCAAGAACTTCCTGATCGAGTTTAGAAAACAGAGAATTTGATATCTTGTTATTTACATTCAGAACACCTTTGACCTTTCCATCGAACAAAACAGGTACAGATAAAAGTGATGTAGTTTTATAATTCTTCTTACGATCATTTTTACCTTTCTTTCCAAATCTCGTATCTTTATTTACATTAGCAACAAGTAACGGCTTTGCTGTTTTTGCAACATATCCAGTAATTCCTTCTCCATCCTTTACTACCAGTTTATTCAGTAAATGTTCCGGCAAACCTTTAGCGGCTACTAATGTCATATTTTCTTCTTCATCTCTTAAAAAGAACGATACTCTTTCCACTTTTAATGCATCTGCTGCAATCCTTATAATTTCATTATAGAACTTTGATTCATCTTTCATAATTCTCAAAAGTTTAGAAGTTGAAGCAATAGTATTTAACTGCCTTCTATAATAATCTTTATCAAAATAAATTGAAATCACCTGGAATAACTGCTTATATTCATTGACATTTATCTCATAATCACTGAAAACCATGATGTATCCAAAATACTTATTACCTTCAGCTACTAATGGAAAAAGAAATTTGTTCTGAAATTTTTCAAGTGATTTTAATTTAAGACACTTAAGATCATCATTGGTTAATCTAAGCATTTTCTCATTGTTCTGATGTATATTAATAAGTATTTTACTCTTTAAAGTACTAGTTTGAATAATTTTTTCATTTAAACGCTTTCCATTAATTATTGCTGCTTTTCTTACAATCATTTTTTCTTCAGCAAGTTCCAAAAATATAGCGGCACCATGCCTGGAAAGATAATTATCATAAATAAAGGATACAATCTTATCATATATTTTTTCAGATATATTTTCTGTAATATCGTTTAATTCAGTCAGTATGACGTTAAAGTTAAAATTTGTTTTCATATTTATTTTCTGGTCGGAAGATTGAAATAAAATTCTGAACCTTCTCCTTCCCTGCTATTAATTTTGATGTTTCCACCATGAGCTTCTATAATTGCCTTTACAATCGAAAGCCCAATTCCAGAGCCGCTCACCTCAGACGTAAAGGAACTGTCCACCCTGAAAAACTTGTCAAAAATGAATGGAACATCTTTTTCAGGAATGCCAAATCCATTGTCTTTTACTACACATCTCAATCCATCATCATCTTGTTTTAATAAAATTTTGATTGTTCCTCCATCATTATTATATTTTATAGCGTTTGATATTAAATTTATCATAACCTGTCTAATTTTATCAACATCACCCCAACAAAGAGTATCAATATTTTCGTCAACTTCAAGATCAATAGTAATACTTTTCTTAACTGCAAGTTTAATTAGTAATGTATTCACTTTTTCAATAAGCTTTGCAATATCAAATTTCTCTCTACTTAGACTTACTTTTCCAGATTCGAGTTTTGAAAGATCAAGAAGATCACATATCATTCCAGTAAGTCTTTCACTTTCCTCATCAATAGTATTTAGAAATTCGCGTGCAGAATCTATATCAAAATCCTGGTCTCCAAGCAGTTCTATAAGAGTTTCAGTATAAGCTTTAATCGAAGTTAATGGTGTTCTTAATTCATGACTGACATTGCTGATTAGTTCAGTTTTAATTTTATCCACTTCTTTAAGTTCCTGAAGTTCTTTACTTTCTGACATATCGTGTACGCTTAAAATAATTCCTGCAACATCTCCATTTTCATCAAAAAGTTTATTTGCAGCAAATCCAACAGGTACACCAGATGAATTGATGTAAAGATGATTTAGATCAAAATCAAAACTTTTTCCCTTCTTGTATGCAACATCTATGAGTTTTTCAATTTTATTTATGATTTTACTTCCAAATATATCTTTGTATGGAAGATGAAAATCAAAAATGGGTATTTCCAGTAACTCACTGGCTTTTGAATTACTTCTTACAAGAGAACCTTCCAAATTGATTATTAACAATCCAGTTGTAAGACTGTCATAAATATTCATCAGATTAGTCTTAACCTTGGCTAGCTCAACATTCTTCTTTTCCATTTCTTGGTATAATAATGCGTTACTAAGTGCAACAGCACCTTCAGTTGCAAGTATACTCAACAGATCAAGATCTTCATTCTTAATTTCATTTTCTTCTAAAAGTGAATCAAAAACAACCAATCCAACATTTTTACTCTGCGCAATCAATGGAACAATAATGAAAATATTACTATCTGAAATTTCTGCGCAATCTGAGGAAATAATAAAATCAGCTGGAAGCATTGCTGGTCGATTACTTGATATAACCCAGTCAAGTACACCTTCTTTAATTTGTGAGGAAATAGTATCAGTTATAGATTTTACAAGTTCACCATCACTTTTGTAGAAATTAAACGCATCGTCCACATAAGAGAAAAACAACACTGATTTATACTGTATAAACTTACCAGACATCTCCATAATAAGATCAACAACTTTTTCATAATCAAACTGAAAACTTAATACATCTGCAAATCTACTCAGAATAAAGAATAATTTCTTAAATGAACCTCTAAGATCTTCTAATTCTTTTCTTGAATCAACAGAGTTGTCAATCTGTATTTCTTCCACTGTTCTATTACCATCACTTTTAAGTATCATTTAGCTCAAATCCAAAAATGCAGATGCTTTGCCCATCTCCACTTCAATTTCCTCATATAAATTTCTAAGTTTATCCGGATTAAGTTTTAAAAGCATCCAGACATCTTTATTTAAACTGGGAATAAAAGTATCTCCACTATTACCAATTCTTTTTATCCTGGCAAATATATCTGCCGCATTACACAAGTACGTTAATTCCTTATAATCATCGGGAACAATATTTATCTGGTGATGATACTGGATTGCTCGACATACTGGTTTGGGCAAATTCCATTTATCCAAAAGTACATAACCGATTTCAGCATGAGTCACTTTGAGATGCTTGTGTTCAACATCACGTATCCAAACATTTCTGTTCGCAGCTTCTGATAAAATCTCGTTATATTCGTCTGGCCAATACAAATCAAGGATAACTTTTCCCATATCATGTAAAAGGCCAACCACAAAAGCTTCTTCACAATCATGATAATTTATCCTCTTAGCAAATAATTTCGAAATAATAGCAGTTCCAATACTGTGCTCCCACAACAATTTCTTGTCAAGCAGGCTCTCTTTTCCTTGAAAGATCTTAAAAACAGAGGCGCTTAGAACCAGATTCTTAATATCTTTAAACCCGAGAATCATTATCGCATGTGTTATTGTTGAAATCTCTCTGGGAAATCCATAATAGGCACTATTAACTATTTTCATAACACGGGCAGTCAGCGAAGGATCTTTCTGTACAATATTCGTTATATCTGATGCACGCGTTTTTGGATTCTCGATCAAACTGATGACTTTATTCGCGATAACAGGCAAAGTGGGTAAGTCATCAACCTCAGAGAGTTTTTTCATTACATCGCTAATCAGCATCTTCTTTTAGATATCCATCTACAATTTCCATCAATTTTCTAGGACTGAATGGCTTTGTAAGATAATCATCAGCTCCATATTTTAATCCCTTATCGATATCAAATTCCTGACCCTTAGCCGTCAACATGATAATTGGAATCTTAACTTCATCAAGTCTTAGTTTCTGACATAATTCAAATCCAGTCATCTTCGGCATCATTACATCTAGTATTATCAAGTCGATGTCATCATTGTTGAATTTATCAAGAGCATCAAGCCCGTTACATGCTTCAATCGTTTTATAACCTCGCCGTTTCAGATTGAAGGTAATAATTTTAACAATATGTTTTTCGTCATCAACAACGAGTATTTTTTTACTCATTTAATTGCCTCCCCAAATGTAGCGCTCTTTCATCTTAGCTTTCCTCAAAAGAACTTTTGCATCTTCAATATACTCATCACTGTGAACTCCTCGGTATTTCAAAGACAGTTTCAAAAATCTAATTGCTTTATGGAAATCTCTTCTCTTGTAATACCCAAACCCCTTGCCAAAATAAGCGACTCCGTTTTTAGGTGAATACTTCAGCAAGTTATCAGAGATTTCAATAATTTTATTAAACATATTCCGATCAAAATACAAAATACACAGGTTTACATGAGGATTCAAATATGTCTTATCAACCTGAATTGCTTTATTATAATATTTTTCAGCTTCTTTAAAAAGATGCAGACGTTTATTTACAACTCCAAGATTATTTAGAACTTCTTTAGATGATGGTCTTTTCGATAAAGCTTTGTGATAATAATTCAATGCTTTTTCATATTTGCCTTTTTCAAACATTTCATTTCCACGATTAAAATTCAAATTAAATTGATCAACATCAGTAGCATTGGAAACTAGTACAAAGTTTAATAAAAAAATAATAACAATAATGAATTGTTTAAATCTTCTTTTTAATTTTTTTGATTGCATATTTAGCATCCCGTATTCTTTTTGAATCTTTTACTTCACTAATAATTTTTTTATAAAATGTAATAGATTTATTATAATTTCCAATTACATAATACAGATATCCAAGAATCGAATATACACTTGAATCATGTGTAGCGTTCATATATAATTCATATTGTGAAATCGCTTCTTTGTATCTACTCATAAGTTGGAAAATATTCCCTTTTAAATAATTAAATTCTGGTTTTAGCCCATATGTCTGTGTAGAAAAATCAATTTCTTTCAACGCCTGGCTGTAATTTTTCTCGCTCATCACTCTTTTAATCTATTCTGTAACACTTTTTGGGAGTTTTTCAGTTATTACCTCTGTAGTTTCAACTTTTGCCTTTTTATTATCTTTTTCATTTCTAAGTCCTACTATTGTTGAGAATACACTAGCAGACTCTTTCTCTTTCCCCTGTTTTTTTAAAATTTCTCCAAGCATATAATAAGAATCTTCCGCAAGAGGTGAATTTTTATAATCCTCAGAAATCATCCTGTAATATTTCTCAGCTTCATCAATTCTACCAGTAGAAATATTTATTTCTGCAATTAAGTATAAAGAGTTTATTTTTAGATCTATATCGGGTGTATCAAGATAAATCTCCTTCAAATTTACAATTGCTGTCTTATAGGCTTTTTTCTGAACAAGAACCAGTGATAGCATGTATTTTGCATTGTAATACCAGATACTTTTGGGAAACTTTTGTAAAAATATAGTGTATAAATATTCTGACTTCTCTGAGGCATCTTTTTGCTGTAAGTCTAATCCCAGAAAATAATAAGCTGAATCAATAGGTATATTCTCCCGATCCATTATTTTTTTAGCAAGTTCTTCAAAATCATCCTTCTGGATGCTTTCTTTTTTTAATGCATCATCAGATTTAATAAAATCCAGTTTTTTTAATTTATTAATATAAGCAGAATTAGGGAATTTCTTCCTGAATATTTCAAGATTTTCCTTTATCTGCTCATGATCACCAAGCCCTGCAAGGATTATTATAATCTTATATAAAGTTTCTTCTTTTAAATAAACTTTATTCCCAGTATAGAACAATTCTGTCAAAAGTTCTTTGGCTTCTCGGTATTCCTGAAGCTCAATAAAAGAACTTCCCAGAAAATACGTAGCTTCTTCAGTAAAATCTGAATCAGTATATTTTTTAAGATAATTGGTGAAAACTTTGACGGCACCAGCATATTTTCCATTCTGGTAAAGATTCATACCAAATTTGAACAGATCATCTCCGCTATCTGCAAACACAGAAGGTGCGGATATAGTTAGTAACAAGAATATAACAAATAATTTTTTTCTAAAATCCATAATTTTTCAGGCACAATTTAAACTTAAAATTCTATATATATAATATAACATTCAAAATAAAAATCAATTTTGAAAATAATAATATTAATATATACATTATTATCATCGTCATTGTCAATAAATCATTAAATTTGTAATGGTAATTTTTTTTAATTTTCTCCTTATCTTTTTATGTCAAATTTTTTTTTTATTGTGAGCAATTGACAATTCGTTAATTATTAGTTAAAATTTACTTACATATATAAACGGAGGTAGTTCTTTGAAGAAAATTTTATTAGTTTTATGTCTTGTTTTAATAAGTGGTGCGCTTTACTCATTTGATTGGGTACAACTTAATGAGTTCGAAAAAACCTATGCTGCTCCAACAGTTAAGGTTCTTTCATCTACGCGTGAAAGAACTGTTGTGAAAGTAGATGTAACTGGTTTTGCAAAAATGCCTGAAAAAGCTGGAAATGTTGATTGTTACAGAATAGCAATGGCAAACACACACGTTACACGTGAAAAGGGAAAACCAGAATTACCATATATTTCATTCAATGTAGTAATTCCAGATAACAGTAACGTAAGCGTCTCAGTTAAAGAAAATACTGAAGCTTATTCACTTGACAAAACTGTTCTTCCATCAAAGGGACCAATCCTGAGATCTACAAACCCAAACAAAGTTCCTTACGTTTTTGGACCACTTTATAAAAACAACGCTTACTATCCTGCTGAAGAAGTAGTTGCTGGAAAACCATTTGTACTCAGAAGTTTTCACGGTGTTAGAATTACTTATTCACCTGTAAGATACAGCGCAGGTAACAATGCACTTGTTGTTGCAAAAACAGCTACAATTGTTATTAACACTCCATCAAATACTGAATCTATTCAGTTAAGAAAAAAAGTTGAAAAAGAATATTCAAACTTGTACAGTTCAACTTTCATGAACTTTGATCAGGTCATGCCACAGAATGCATATGATCCTGTTGCAGAAAAAGGGTTTCTTCATATTATTACTCCAGATGAATTTGCACCTGCACTTAAAGAACTTGTGGACTGGAAAAAGAAGACTGGTTATAAAGTTAAAGTTGCTCTTCTTTCAGAAATTGGAAAAACAACTTCTAAAATCAAAGAATACATCCAGGCTGAATATGATAAAGGTGAACTTTGTTATGTAATATTCGTTGGTGACAATGAATTTATTCCATGTCTTCGTGGTGTAAAAGAAAATGCTCCATCAGATACAATGTATACAAAACTTGCAGGAAATGACAATATTCCTGATGCTATGATTTCAAGATTTTCTGTTAAAACTCTTGAAGAAGTTGAATATCAGGTTTACAAAGCTATTCAGTATGAAGCAAATCCATTTACTGGCGATGATGCAAAATGGTACGAAATTGGAATGGGAATTGCCAGTTCACAAGGAAGTCCATCTGATTCTGAAAGAGCTGACGCACTTCGTGAAAATCTTTTAGCTTATAACTATAAAACTATCTATCAGGAATATGATAAAGGTTACTCTAGTCCTGCAAGTAAAGTAAATGTTATAAATAATATCAATAATGGTTGCGCTCTTATGAACTATATTGGTCACGGAAGTAAAACTGTTATAGTAAGTTCAGGTTTTGGTGTAAACGATATGGGTAAACTTAAAAACGGACTTAAATTACCTGTTATGTGGGATGTTGCATGTGTTAATGGACAGTTTAATGTTGGTAGTGATTGTTTTGCTGAAGGTTTTACAAAAGCAGGATCTAAATCATCTCCATCAGGTGCTGCTATAGTATATGCTTCTACAACAAATCAGGAATGGGTTCCCCCATGTGTTGTTCAGGAAGAAATCAACAATGAAATCATCTGCAATGAAACATTCACAACTGTAGGTGGAATTTCTGCAAATGGTATTCTTAAAGGTTTTGAAGTATATGGTGATGGCAACAATACAAGTGGTACAATGTTGATGGAACAGTGGACACTTTTTGGTGACTGCACACTTACATTTCGCAGTAAAGTTCCTGAAGCTGTTGCAATTAAAGCTTCTAAACGTGGTGAAAACATCATGATTGAAGTTAAAGGAAGCAACAAAGCTCTTAAGGACGCTGTGGTAACATGTTATGACAAAGACCTTAATGAAGTTCAAATCAGCAACCTTAGTGAAGGCAGATGTTCTTTTACAAAATCAAGTGAAAAACCATGTTACGTAACTGTATCTGGTTTCAACCTTGTACCAGTGATTGATCAGGAAGTAAAATAATCTTCAAAGATTAACATAAAAAAACTCCTTCCAGAAATGGAAGGAGTTTTTTATTTGTCATCAATTGTTTAATTCAAAAAGCTGTTTCCTGTGTTCTGTAAATCACAGAGGATTGAAATAATATTATTTTTGTTTCTTAGCGTTTTCGTCCAGATATCTTTCCAGTTTTCTGACTCTTTCCTTTAGTTCATCATTTTCCTGAATTAAACCTGTTAACTCACGATTCACAAGAAGGCGAATAGCTTTCTTCTCTTCTTTTAATCTCTTGAGTATCTTTTTCTTTAATACCAGTAACCCCTCTTTATTTACTTTCTTACCTTTGCTTATTGATTTAAGATATTTGTTAACATCCTTTTCGGAATACAAATATACTTTCAATCCGGAATCAAAAAATTCATTAAAAAAGTTATCCATAATATTTCCTTATATCGTAATTTTTAAAACTCTTAATAGTCAAGCTTATCGAGTATATCTTGAGCAAGATCTACATATCTCGGTTCCTGAACATGAGTAACAATAAACTGCAAATATTTGATTGCCTCTTCGTAATTACCATTAAGAAAATGGATCTGTCCGAGGAAAAATATTGTGTCTGGATCATTAGGATCATAACCATAAGCCAGTTTGAAATTTTCAAGAGAATCATTCCATTTTTCAAGTAAATAATAAATATAGCCAATCCTATTATATCCTGATGCAAAATTACTTTGGAGTGTAACTGAATTCTTGAAAGACTGGAGAGCATCTGTCAATTTCTCTTTTTTTAGATAACAGTTCCCAAGCTGATAATGAGCAAGATAATTTTTAAGGTCAATACTTAATCCTTTATTGAACATTATAATAGCTTCATCAGTTTTATCTTTCCTCAAATAGATCTCGGCCATATCAAAATACGCAAAGGAATTATTATAATTCCATTTCTTGTAGATCTCTTCAAGTTCCTCATTATGAGGCACTGTAATTGCTCGTTTATATGATTCAATTGCTTCTTCTTCCATATTCAATCTTGCATATATCGCTCCACAACTATGCCACGCTATCGAGTTTTTAGGATTAATGTTAGCTGCAATCTTGAACTCCTCAAGGGAATCTGTAAAATTTCCAATTTGTCCATAAAGACTTCCCAGAGTATAATGCAACCATCCATTGTCAGGATCATTTCTTAGTTTTTCTTTCATTGCTTCAATTGCCTGAGAAATATTTTCTGCACTTTCTGATTCTTCTTCATTAGTGGAGCCATATTTTGACATTGATTCATTAATCAGATTCTTTCGAATATTTTTTTCAATATTTTCACGCTGGCTTTCAGAATCCATCCGTTGAATAAGCATAATACCATCTCTGATTAAAGATATAACTAGTGGTGTTATAATTTTGTTAGCTTGAACATATTCTTTCTTAATTGTGATATTCATCTCTTCACGACTTTCATCAAACTCAAAATTGTTCACTCCACCTTCTTTAATATGAATACTATTGAAAAGAACTCGATTTCTAAACAATTCTGCAGCAAAAAAATCATCAATTTCTGTAATATCAATAATTTCACACAGTTCTTTAGTTAAACCAATAATTTTAATATTATATTGCTTTTCCATAAATTTCATATAAATTTCAAAATCATTATCTCTAAGTTTATTAAGCTGTTGGAATAATTTTTTGATCTTCTTAAGAGAAATGTCCTTCAATTTTGAATCATTCTCAGAGAACATTTCAACAGCTTTTTCAAGCATATATATGCCGACAGTATAAAAATCAGCTTCTGAACAGGCACGGCCAAGATTATAGTATAAATATGAATCCCCACCGCCAAGCCGTAGTACAGTTTTCCAATTTTCAATTGCTTCAACAGTAGACCCCTGATTCGCATAGCATAATGCCAGAAAATTAAAAGCCTGTATATTTTTGTCCTCTATCTCAATTGATCTCTTAAAATATCTGGTTGCTTCCTGAAATTTTCTCGTATTCAGAAGTGCTTTTCCAATATTCATAAGAATAAGTAGATTATCAGGCTCAATATTTAGGCTTCTCTTCCAAACCTCAATAGCCCTTTCAAATTTTTCCTCAAAAGCATACGTAGCACCAAGATAGTTATAAGCCAAAAGATTTTTAGGATCGAGTTCAATTGCTTTTCTCAACATTTCCTCAGCAAGATCCGGTTCCTGTTTTTCAAGATAATATACACCAAGATGATAATAAACTATGGATTCCTCAGGAAACATTTTCTGTACTTTTTTAAAAAGATCAAGAGCAGTCACAAAATTTCGTTTCTTCATATAATCCTGGGCAATATCAATATAATTTTTCATTAAAAATAACTTGTAAGCCTTAATTTTTTCAGGATCTGCAGTTTCTCCAGATACAAGAAATTCCTCAATCCCTCCTATTATTGCTTCAATTGGTATTTGATTAGTTCCAATACTTTGATAAATACCGTTTGTTACAACTGGTATTTTTTCCGGCAAATTATATTCATTCTGAAATTCCTTTGAAACAGTTATAAACATATATGATCGATCATGTTTCTGATAAAAATCTTTCTTTTTAAAATTGAAAAGATTTTCCCAGCTAATGTATTGTTTTAGAAAATGATTTTTTCCTTTGAGTTTTCCTGGCAAATCAGCATCTTTGTCAAAAGGTGAAAAAGGTTTCCCAATATTAACAACAAGTGACATCGATGTTTCGTCATTATCAATTCTCTGAATTGAAGTTACTTTTACAAAACCAATAAAAATATGCTTTGTTTTTGAAACAAATGCTATATAATGAGAACCGGCCCAACCGTCACCTTCAGCAAACATAAGATTTTTATCTTTAATAATCTTCTTATAATTTTTAAGCGAAGTTGAATAAATAAATATTTCTTCAAAAAGTGCTGTATCCATCAATTTCCTCCATCTCAACTAAAGTTCTGACAACACCAATAGCTCCATTAAACAATGGGTGTTTCGGAACAATTACCTTAATTTTTTTTTTGCTTAATATTTTTCCAAGATATTCAACTACAGCACGATTAAGGGCTGTACCCCCTGAGAATATCAGATTGTTATTATAATTAAATCTCTCAATTAATGGCAACACTTTTTTCACAACTGACAGATTAATTCCAGCAGCAATGCATTCTGGCAAACAATTTTCCGCTAGTAATTCAATGATCTCTGTTTCAGCAAACACTGCACATTTAGACGAAATCTCTACAGGGTTATCAGAGCATTCAGTAAATTCATCCATATCCATACCCATTACTCTTGCAGCGTTTTCAATAAACCTTCCTGTTCCTGATGCACATCTATCATTTGTATCAAAATCAGTCATTCGTTCTGATTCAACGAGAATCACTTTAGAATCCTGACCACCAATATCAAGAAGCATAAAATCCTTCAGACCAGTTTGTGCTATAGCACCATTCATATGCATTTTTAATTCATTAAATAAATTACACTCGCCACTAAGGATTTTTTCAATTCTATGTTTGCCATATCCTGTAAAACCAAATATCGTATCAGAATAATTAATGCCATATTCGCGACATAAATTTTCGATTGAAAATCCATTTTTATCAGTATAAACCCTGTAAAATCGATAAGTATCAATAAGAATATATCGAGATTCACAGGATTCAGTTATACACAATTTTGTATAACGACTTCCTATGTCAATTCCTATAACAGTCATATTCATATGTTATTTTAACATCTCCACAAAATTCTCCAGCCTGAGTTTATCCCTTGGACTTAATAAAAATGTTGAATCTCCTTCAAATGTCAAAACAGGTTTCTCTATTTCTTTTTTAAGTACTATATTTTCAATATTTCTATAGCAAAAACTTTGAACATAGTGAATAATCCCATCAATTTGGCGGCGTTTGATCTCCTGTTTGATCTTTTTTATTCTTGCAAAGATTCCATATGGATACGTATAAATACTGTAAGAATCTTCAATCTGATCGCCTTCAAGCATAGCAAATTCTATTGGGATCTCATTATAAACCACGTATGCTCCTAGTTTTTCAAGATAATCAAAAAGATCCTGAAATATTGGTGGGACACCACATAAGCCAATTCTCAAAAATTTCTTTTCTTTATAAACACTAGTATCGATTTTGTGTATTAAATCTTCGAGCCGAGCTTCAAACTCATCAATATTGGAATTAAAATCTGTAGCACCAATAAGAAATTCAAATATTTCACTACTGTTTATTAAACCAGTTCTTTCATAACCAGCCCTGTCAATTATTCGTAAATTACTTCTAATCCCTTTAAGACGATTGTAAACCTCTCTAACACTAGTCATTTTTACATCAAAAGCTTGAGCAAGATTTTCAATAGATTTCAGACATAACTGACTGTCCTGTTTTAGAGGGTAATGAAATGAAATAAAATCTATTCCTTCATATTCTGCAACCTCTCTTAATGCAGTTGTATTAGAACAATCCCCACCTTCAACAAAAATTATTTTCTCAAATGGTAATTGGAATAAGGAATATATTCCTTTTATCCAGCTACATACAGTCCTTGGAAGACCTTTTTTTTCAGCTTCATAAAGTAACTCTTCACGATCAGGACTCGTAACAAAATAATTATTCAAGTCTACAGGTATTTTTCCTGCAGCGAAAATAATTTCAATAGGTACAGTTGATGTAAAACCAATTTTTTTATTAAATTTCATTACTTTCTTTCCGATATACTACTCACTGACATTTTATCAGAATCTTTTATCAGGAGCCAAAATGCTTACATCTATTCTTATTGCACTATTTTTCATTCTAAGTATCATCATCACAATGACAGTTCCACTCGGTTTATTGAGTCTTGAAATCAAAAAAATCAATGGATCTTTCGGATCTTTAATTGAAGAAATAAAGATCATTTCCTTGAAAATGAATAATAACTAATTTTTTACCATATTATCGATTGTATTTAGAAACAACTCATTTGGATGATTTTCAAGAATTTTCCTGCACTCGATAATATAGTATTCTTTTTCCAATCCTTTGATTTTAGCCAGATCTGAATAAAGATTAACTAATTCAAGACCACCATAGTAATCTTTTAGATAAAATTCTACTTTTCGTAACAATACGTTAATAATTGAAATATTTCCTTTTTTTAACTCATAATAAAGCATTGTTAGATAAATCATATTAATCAGATAATTATCCTGAAGTTCTGATATAAGATTTGATATTTCTTCTTTTCCCTTAAACATTTCTTCATCAAAACCACAATAGTAACAGGACATTGTGTAATAACATAAGGAAAGGATATAGATTTCATGTTTGCTATACTTTTTAGAAAATTTCAAAGCTTCTGAAAAACACTTTGATGCATTTTTATAATCGCATTTGTAAAGATATAGTTTTCCAAGTGTCTGATTCAGACTGGCTATTCCGAAATTATCATCAGATTTCTTTGCCAGAATAAGTGCACGTTTCACATAATTCTTTACACTTCTTTCGTTTCCTTTATAAAGATTGACCTGAGCAAGATTCTGATATGCAATTATCCTTCCTTTGGTGTTATTAAGAAATTCTGCAATTGATAAAGATTTCTTGATAATCTCTTCAGATTTTTTGAAGTCACCTTTAACCATATAAGCTATTCCTAATGAAATCAATATTTTATTCATCAAAAATATATCTTCACTTCGAGAAATTTCCATAAACGCATATGCAAAGTAAATGAAGGAACGATCAATATTTCCTATTTTTAACGAACTGGTACCCAGCCTGTGATAAGTATCAACTTTGTCATATGGAGACTGTTCTTCAAAATGACATTTTAAACTACTTTCATAATATTCAACAGAGGTAGAATAGTCGCCTTCCCAATATGCCAGTTTTCCAAGACCTCGAAGAGTTTTGTTAAATTCCTTACGGATACTTTTATAATTCTTGCGATGAACATAATCTTTGTAAATTGTTGAAAAAATTTGTTTAGACTTGGAATAATTCCTGCTTTTATAATAATATTCACCATAAAGATTAAAAAATACGATCAACATATAATTGTCTTCTCGGTTAAGAGCAATATTTCTTATTTTTTTCAGTAATGGCGGACATTTTTCAATCAAATTCATCCTTATGTACAATTCAATTAGGCAATAGGTAACGTCAAAAACAAGTTTGTCATTATCAAGTTTGTTAAAAAGCTTCAAAGCATGTGTATAATTATCCAGAGCAAGCTTCCAATATCCACTTAAATAATGTATACGTCCCGAGTCAAGAAATGTTTTTCCAATAATTTCTTTTTTTCGATTTGAATCAAGTTTGATTTTTGGATATAATTCAAGGATTGTCCTATAAAGATAAATAGCTTTAGTATATCCAAAAATTTCCATACATTTTCTTCCAACTTCAAACGAATAACGAATAAACCGGTAATCTTTCCCTGATTTTATACAACAATAAAGATAAAAGTTTGCAAGAGTAAAATCGGAAAGGATTTTCTTCCTGCTATATTTGGTTTCGATGATATCAATAGCTTCAGAATACAATTTCTCAACATGGAAAAAATCCTGAAGAAATCTGAACACCGAATCATTACAAAAAGAAAAGTATACTCCTCTCTTAATGAGGATATAGGATTTAGCACATATATCATTTAAAATCTTTTTTGTCTCAGTAACACTCTTGCTGAATAAAGAAGCTATCAATTCTACTCTGAATTTCATACCAAATATCAAACAACACTTTAGAAGTTCAATTTCAACATCTTTAAAATCCAGAATTTCAGACTCGAGTGAGTCCAATAGACTACTATATTTTTTTATATTAAAATTCTTACTCCGGGATTCAAAAAGATTATTTTTAAAAACCAGCTCACCTTGTACATACAAACGCTTTATTGAATTAAAAATTTCTGCAGTGTTTCCACCAGCAACTTCATAAATCTGTTCAATAACATTTTTATCCTTGAAACATTCATAATAATCATATTTCAAAGGTTTTTTGATTTCATAATATTGAATATCAGAATAGTCACTTAAAAACTCTGGAATCTCATCACCGACACAAACAAATATAAAATTGAATGCGCTGATATTATTTTGTAACAGAAAATATTTTGTGACTTTATATATTAATTCCTGATTCCTATCATAATTATCAATAAGCATGATTGGAATCTGACCATTATTAATATATTTTTTGAGTGTAAGAATTAAACATTTGACATATGAATCAATTACATATTTTTTATCCTGGTCATAAAATACGTAATCGTCAGCTTTTAAGTCCAGTAGATTAAACCACTTTTTCAGTTGTTCAATATCAAAAAGACACGGTAAAAACTGATGCTCAGAATTGCTATCATTATATGAACCATTTTTACCTAAATCGATAGCATCGATTAAAAAATTAAATGGTTCAATCACATCCTTCAATGGATCTGGATTGGTGTAAAAAGATATTTTACCTTTTTCTAGTAATTTTTGTTGAAGGGATTTCAAAAAGGCTGTTTTCCCACAACCAGGCTCCCCTTTAACAAAAATGAGTTTAGAAGTTTCCTTTCGTCTTAACCAGAACTCGATATTTCTCTCGATTTGATCGATTAAGCTATCATTTGGTCTTAATTCGATTTCTGGAAAAGCTAAAAGATTCATCCGCTACTCTTTTTCCATTTTGGCTATTTCTTTCTCCATTTTTCCAACAAGTTCTTTAAAATCTTCAAAAAAATCAACATCCATACGAAGACCTTTTTTTGTTGGGCCATCATATTTATCAGTTTTGATATGCTCACGAATATCGAAATACAATTTACCACGATAGTCCGAAAGACTAAAAACTATTTTTGATAACTGATTCTTTTCAATAAATCCAACTTCTTTAACTTCTGCCATTTTATTACACTCCTTTAAAAAATTTATTTATATAAAATTAAATATAATTACAATGATATTAATAATTATATATGTATTACCAGATTCAGAATAATTTAAACATTATTATTTGTCAATTGTTTTTTAGAAATAGTGGTTTTACTATGTTACTTTCAATTTCTACGAACTCAATGGTTCATCTTTTGAATACGATTTTTTTGCAATTGACATATGATTCAATTCTTCAATAGCATATTGCCCATCCCAGACTCTCATAGCTGGATATATTTTGTCACATATTGCTTCACCGCTAATAATGTTCTCTTTTGCATATACTCCTCGTTTCAAAAAATACATAGCTTCATTTTCAGCATCCAGCAATTCTTGACTTTTCAAACTGTTTCCACAAATCTCTATTGCTTCAAGTGCAGTTTTTATCCATTTTTCAACCTGTTCTGGGGTTGATGAATAATGATTGAGTTTTTTGCTGTCAAAAGGTATGCCTACATGTCTCTCGAATATAGTTGCCCCTTTGGCAACGGCAACAGATATAGGCAATAAATTATCTGGTTTTTCATGAGTCGAGTAACCTATGTGAATATCAGGGTATCGTCTAATCATTGTATCAAGACAATTCAAATTCAAATGAGCATTGCTCGAAGGATAAACACTGACACAGTGCATCAGGGAAAAATCAACATTATTATTCTTTAAATATTCATAAAGACTATCTATCTGGTCAAAATTCAGACCTCCCGTTGAACAGATTATCGGTTTTTCATTTTTTGTTACTTTGTCCAGAAGCATCCAGTCTTGCGCACTGCAACTAGCAATTTTGATAATATCAATGTCCATTTCAACGATATTATTAACAGATTCTTCATCAAATGGGGTACACATAGTTTTTAATCCAATTTTTTTGGAAAAGTTTATTAATTCCTTAAATTCTGCAGAATCAAGTGCTGCACCTCTAAATCTATCAATAAATTTGCTGTTTTCTGGAGAATTCTTTGGAATGAAAGTATTTAAATCCCGGAATTGAAACTTTATAACGCCATTAATTGAATATTTTTCTGATATTTTTTGCATTTCACTTATAATTTTTAGCCCATGCTCAACAGAGCCTTCATGATTATTTGCCATTTCAAATACAAACATATTCTTTTTCAACTTCATTTCAAATTACCCCAAATCCTTTCAATAAGTTCAAAATCCTTTATTTTATCAATATCATAATTATTTTCCATAAGAAATCCTTTAACCTTACTACCAGTCATTGAATTATCTTTCATTATTGTTGATGTCCTGATTACATCAATACAAGCATTCTGCATGTAGACCACGGGCAAACTCTGAATTGGAAGACTGGAACTTCCTTTTTCCCCGTTTATAACCTGACGAATAAAGCCATCTTCTTCCCTGAACCACATTTTATATGGTGACTCTCTGGATACAGTTATAGATCTGATAGAATCACAAGTCTGATCATTCATCAAAAGCTGAATGCATTTATTAATATCTTCTATTTTCCTTATTGGATAAGTCGGTCTCAAATGGACACACAGATCAGGCACATAATTTTCATGCAATTCCAACCATTTTATAGCATGTTGGAAAGTCTCAAGATCGGGCGAAAGATCACCAGATAATTCAGCTGGTCTTAAAAAAGGAGCCTCTGCTCCATAATTCTTTGAAATTTCAACATATTTCTCGCTATCAGTACTAACTATCACCTTATCAATATATTTTGATTTCAGAGCCTGCTGGATGGAATAAGCAATGAGTGGCTTTCCCAGAAGAAGCCTTATATTTTTATCTATAATTCTTTTTGATCCTGACCTTGCAGGAATCAACGCCATTACTTTTGTCATATTTGAACTCTTAACTTTCAAGTATATTAAAACAATGGCATTTTACTATATTTTGTCAAAGTTTTGCAGATTATTAATTTAACTTATTTGAGCATGAATAAATAAGTGTCCAGAAATTCTTGCGATCCAACCCGTAAATTGGAGCTTGTCATTTTTGTTTCAAAGTAAAATTTATAGCCTGCGAAACAAAAAGAAGGCTCCAATAGAATTTATATACACTTATTTATTCATGCATACTCTGTTCTAATTTTGTGGAATTTCAAATACCAAAGAATTTACACTCATCACCATAATTCCGAGATTTGAGTATCATTCAAAGTTGGATATCCGACTTTGAATGTACTCGATTATTCCCTTATTCTTTTATTATTTTGGGTTTTCGCGGATTTATCGAAAGATACAAAAGACCATTTGTGTATCCTATTTGGTGTTCAATACATGTTTTATCATCCGTTCAACTAATTTATTTGTATTGATTGGAAATAATTTCGTTTCCGGATGTTTTCTCTGAAAGACCCGGAATACTTCATCTGCAAAACCCTGTCCTATTTTTTGTATTCCTTCAAAATCAAGAATTACTTCCTTGAAT
>DAOVTB010000094.1 GCA_030633305.1 Candidatus Muiribacteriota bacterium | reverse complement strand
TAATTTTTATACAAAGGTCTTTTTGATAAAACTATTTTTTCTTTTTTTACCAGAGATTCATAAATCTGCCTTAATTCATTTATTATAATTGATAAACACCAACCATCTAGAAGCGTGTGATGATGAGTCCAGATGAATTCAAACTTATTTTTTTCAAATCTTAAAATATGAAATCTCATAATACATGGTTCTGAGAAATTAAAACCACGCTTCCTGTCTTCAGTAACATATTCCTTCAGCTTCTGTTTTCTCTCCTTGTTTGAAAACTTTCGCCAGTCTTCTTCGTGCCATGAGACTTCTACATCTTTGTAAACAACCTGAACTGCTTCTTTTATACCTTCCCAACCAAATGCTGTCCTGAAAATACCATATCTATCTATCAAGGTATTCCAGGATTTTTTAAGAATATTCCTGTCCAAATCACCATCATATGTCCAGTATAACTGAGTACAGTATTGATCTGATCCTGGTTCGTAAAGAGCATGGAAAAGTAATCCTTTTTGGAGTGGACTTGCCATATAAATCGTTTCAATTTTCTTTTGATCCAATTTATCCAGGAATGACTGAGTAACATTTGCCAGTGGAAAATCTGATGGTGTATACCCACCTGTTTCAGATTTTAAACAATGGTTAATAATTTTTTTCAATTTATTCTTAAATGCTGTACCGAACTTTTCAATAGTTTCAGTTTTATAATTTTTATTGCTATATGTGAAACTCATCTTAAACACATCATCAGCGATATAACCATTTGCATCAATGAGATGAAGACTTTTATTTTCAGGTGCTGTAGAAGGTCCACTTAATTCATCAGCAAAACCAAAAAGTTCCGTGTCTGCACTATCAAGTTTACCTAAATAATTAAATCCTATTCCTCTTGTACCGCATAAATCAGATGTCTCAGGTCTTAAATATCTTAAAACACCATAGCCAACACCCTTATCAGGAATGGTTGCCAACTGTTCCTTTATAGCTTTTATAGTTGATGAAATCAGCATATCATCAATAACTTCACCTGAATGAAGAGGAAGACTGAGACGTACAGGAAATACCGAAGTAAACCATCCTACTGTTCTGGATATATCAACATTTTTAATACATTCTTCACGTCCATGGCCTTCGAGGTCAAGAAAAAGTTCACTTTCACCAGTCCATTCATAATATGCCAGAACAAGCGCAGAAAGTAATATATCATTTACCTGTGTGTGATAAGCCTGAGGTACATCCTGTAGAAGCGATAAGGTAAGAGACTTTTCCAGAGAAACACTTATTTCAGACTCCTCTTTACCAGAATGTAATTCTTTTTCCAGTTCAACATAAAAAGGCTTTGCATCTTTTTCAATATTCTGCCAGTAATTCAACTGACTTCCCATCTCCTTTTCACCTTCATAAGCCTTTAGTCCATTAGCCCAGTCACGAAATGAACTAGTCTTGGCCGGCATAGAAAATTCCTTTCCATCAGCTAATGTAGTATAAACATTTTGAAAGTCTTCAAGGATTATTCGCCAGGAAACCATATCAACAATTAGATGATGTACCGCTAAAAGTAATCTATCACTTCCGTCACTATGTCCTTTAAATACTCCTGCCTGGATAACAGGTCCATAAAGCTTAAGGGCCGCCTGTAAATCTGAACATTTACTTTCAATAAAATCACTTTGATTATCTTCTTTAGAAATATCCATAACCTTAATAGAAACTTCCAGGGATTCTGAAAAACTCTGTTTCCAGTTTCCTTCTTTATCCTTATGATATCTTAGCCTGAGAGCATCGTGATGTTTCAGAAGAGTTTCCATTGTCTTTTTAAGAATAGAAACATCTATCTTTCGATTAAAACGAAGGAGAAATGCCTGATTAAAATGTTCTTTTACTGAAAAGTTTTTTTCAAAAAACCATAATTGCACTGGTGTAAGAGGCGAATGACCCTTCATAAGGTCCTGACTTGCACTTATCACAGATTCTTTTATCTCAGAGGCTTCTAAAGCTAATTCTGCAATTGTAGGATGGGAAAAAAGTTGTTTTGGAGTCAGATAAAGACCTGCGTCTCTGGCGCGCGAGATAACCTGGATGCTCATGATAGAGTCGCCGCCGATTGAAAAGAAATTATCATTTTTTCCAACCCGCTCAAGTCTAAGGATTGATTTCCAGATCTCAGCAAGAGCTTTTTCATTTTCTGTTTCAGGAGCAACAAATTTTGTGCCTGAAGCAAAATCACTTTCATCTGGAGACGGAAGCGCTTTCCTGTCAACTTTTTGATGTGAAGTCATTGGGAGAGACCTCATTTCCATAAATACTGAAGGTATCATATAATCAGGAAGTTCATTTTCCAGAAATGCTCTCAATACTTTCTTTGTAACAGGATCTTTTTCCTCAGGAACATAATAGGCGATTATCTGTTTTTGATCACCAGCAGTTCTTACAATGACAACACATTGACTTACACTGGTATGACTTCCAAGGAGAGCTTCGATTTCTTCCAACTCGATCCTGAAACCACGGATTTTGATCTGATTATCACTGCGACCAAGAAATTCAATATTCCCATCTGGAAGCCAGCGGGCAAGATCTCCTGTGTTATAGATAACAGTATTTCTGCCTCTTTCTATTTCCGACGGGGTTGCAAAAGGATTATCTATAAACCTCTCAGCGGTAATTACAGGTCTATGAAGATATCCTCTGCTTAAACCTTCGCCACCAGTATAGAGTGCACCAGGAACTCCAACGGGAAGAGGATTCAGCCCATTATCCAGTATATAACTCGTAGTATTTGCGATGGATTTTCCAATAGGAATTGATCTACCTTTACTAAGTGCTTCTGCTACATGAAATGTAGTAGTAATTGTTGCATTTTCAGTAGGACCATAGCAATTGATAATATATTCAGGAGCTCCCTGGGGGCAGCGTAAAATCTTGTAAATTATGTCTGGATTTAATGTATCACCACCGGACATGAGATACTTCAATTTGCTGTATATTGAAGGTTTATTAGTTCCATAGTAATGGAATAATGATGCAGTTAGAAACAGGACATTGATCTTTTCTCTTTCAATAAACTCTGTAAACAAATCTACATTCAATAGTACATCCTGTGAGACACTTATTACAGTCGCTCCATTCAAAAGACCACTCCAGATTTCCAAAGTAGCTGCGTCAAAGGAGATATTCGCTGCATTTGAAACTCGATCCTCAGGCGAAATCGAGATAAAATTTGTGTCTCTAACAAGCCTGTTTACAGATTTATGCTCAATCATGACTCCTTTAGGTTTTCCCGTCGAACCAGATGTATAGATCACATAAGCCAGATCTCCAGGTTTATTAATATTCACCGGATTTTCAGATGATTTTGGTTCAATGGCTTCCCACCCTGAATCTAAAGAGATCACTCCATATTCTACATCATTGAGGAAAAGCAGTCGTTCAATGATTTCCTTTGAAACAAGCATTATAGGAGCACAGGCATCTTCCATCATGAAATTCAATCTTTTATCAGGATAAGTCGGATCCAGTGGTAAATATGCACATCCAGCTTTAAGGATACCAAGAGTTCCTATTATAAGATTGATACTTCGATTCATGCAAAGACCAATCAGAGTATCGGGTTTAATATCTTCCTCATACATCCACTTGTATTGTCCCCTTATTGCATGGGCAACCTTATTAGCCTTCTCATTAAGTTCTTTATATGTGAGTTTTTCCTCTTCAAAGATCACTGCAATTTTATCTGGATTTTTCTCTGCCTGTTCTTCAAAAAGCTGATGAATAGTCTTATCATGTGGATAAGGTGTTTCAGTCTGATTCCATTCTGTTAGAATCAATTCTTTTTCTTTCTGGGTTAGAACAGAAAGTTTGTTAATAGAACCCTTAGGATTGTTTAGAAGAGACTTTAACAAAGTATTGAAATGTTCAGCCATTCTTTCTATTGTTTCTTCATTATAAAGTGAAGTGCTATACTCTATGTTTCCGCTTAGTTCATCATCTTCCTCTTTTACTGTAAAAGTAAGATCAAATTTTGAGATATCATAACCTACAGTAAGATCAGCAATCTCAACATCCGGAAGATTAAGCTTGAGGCCCTTGTTTTCCACTACAAACATAACATCAAAAATTGGATTGTGGCTCGGTTCTCTTTCCACATTAAGTTCATCTATTAATTGATCAAAAGGTAGATCCTGATGGCCATAAGCTTCAAGACATGTTTCTTTTACTCTTCCTATGACTTCAATAAAGTCAGGATTACCCGAAAGATCATTCCTTAAAACAAGAGTATTAACGAAAAAGCCTATTATATTCTCAAGACCACGATGGTTTCTGTTAGCGATTGGGGAACCAGAAATAATATCTTCTTTACCTGAATAACATTTCAGCAATACATTAAATGCAGCAAGAAGGACCATAAAATTTGTTGTACCAGTTTCTTTTGCCAGATCTGTTATTGAAGCCCCGAGTTTATCAAGCTTGAAATAATAATGTTTTCCCTCTGTAGACCTTATAGCTGGTCTGATTTTATCTGATGGAAGATCAAGAGATATGAAGTCCTCAAGTTTATTACGCCAGTATTTGACCTGGTCTTCAAGTATTTCTCCATGAAGCCATTTTTTCTGCCATGATGCAAAGTCTGCATATTGAAATTTGAGGTCTTCAAGGGCAGGTTGAGTTTTACTAGAATATGCACTGTAAATCTCCTCCAATTCATTTAGTAAAATTTCTACTGACCAGCCATCACTTATTATGTGATGCTGATTGATCAAAAGGACATGGTCTTTGTCTTTAAGCTTCAAAAGTCGCACTCTTAATATAGGTCCTTTTGTTAAATCAAATGTATGATTTGCTTCTTCAGTGATAATCGAAGCAAGCTTGTCTTCACTGATATCCTCTATAGTGATCTTTAGATTAAATGGAGGAAGGATTTCCTGAGATGCAATTCCTGCTTTTGTTTTAAAAACTGTCCTGAAACTTTCATGGCGGTTAATAAGAATATTAAAACTCTGTTCTAAAAGAGGTATATTCAGTCCTCCTTTAATTCTATAGGCCAGTGGAATATTATAAGTAGACGCCTGTCCTTCTTCATACTGATGCAAAAACCATAACCGTTGCTGAGCAAATGAAAGTGGCAAAATCTCATTCCTGTCTGCCAGTTCTATAGAATGGCTCTGAAGAGGTCCATAGCTTAATTGTTCAGATACATAAGTAGACAGGTCTGAAATAGTAGGACATTCAAAAAGGACTTTTACAGGACATGAAATATCATAAAATTGTGATACCTGAGAGGCTACTCTGGTAGCAGAAAGTGAGTGACCACCCATTGAAAAGAAATTGTCATATATTCCAATTTTATCTAAATGTAGTATATCCTGCCATATGTTTGCAAGAACACATTCTTCTGAAGTTTTTGGTGGAACAAATTCACCCTCGGTAACGCGATCTTTACGCGTTGGTGGCGGAAGCGCTCTTCTGTTTACTTTTCCACTCTGTGTCAATGGAAGTTCTTCCATATGAACAAATATCGAAGGAACCATATATTCAGTTAGCCTCTTTCCAAGAAAACTTCGTAAACTGTCTACAGGAATTTCGTCGCTTCCACTTTCTGTCAAAACATAATAGGCAACTATAATCTTTTCGCCTTCATCTTCTCTAACAACAACAACGTTTTGATTAACACCAACGTATTCATTTAATACAGATTCAATCTCTCCAAGTTCGATTCTAAAACCTCTGACTTTCACCTGAAAATCTGTTCTACCGATGTAATCAACTGCGCCATCGGGAAGATACCTGACCAGATCACCCGTTTTGTAAAGACGACTGTTATAGGCTTTATCACCTTTTTTATAGAATGGATTGTCTATAAATCTCTCTTTTGTAACAGAAGGTAAATTTACATACCCTCTGGCAAGTCCTGCACCTCCGAGATAAAGTTCTCCTGGTACGCCTGTTGGCAATAAATTTAAATGTTTGTCAAGAATATACAATTGTGTATTATCAATTGGCATTCCAATTGGTACACCAGCATTTTCTCTGTGTTCAGTTGAATTACAATCCCAGTATGTTACATCAATAGATGCTTCTGTTGGTCCATAAAGATTTTGTAGCGTTGCCCATGGGATCAGTTCTCGACATTGGACTGCAAGCTGATTAGAAAGCGCTTCCCCACTGCATATTATCCTTTTGATACTATCAACTTTTTCTCCACTACTTCTGAGAGTATCCAGAAATACCTTGAACATGGAAGGAACAAAATGGATTGTTGTAATTCCATAATCCTGGATGGTTTTAATAAGATAATCTGGGTCCTTGTGTCCACCAGGTTTGGCAAAACAAAGAGTGCTGCCAGTTAAAATCGGCCATATAAACTCCCATACAGATACATCAAAACTGAAAGGAGTTTTCTGCAGTATTCTATCCTTTGAAGTAAGATTGTATTCCTTCTGCATCCATAAAATACGGTTTACCACTCCCCTGTGTTCCACCATAACACCTTTGGGTTTACCTGTAGAACCGGAAGTATAGATTATATATGCTAAATCACTCGGATCACATTCAATAATGGGTTCACGATCAGAAGCTTTATTTATTTTATCCCATTGGGTATCAAGCGAAATCACATTCGTCCTGTTCTCTTTTAAAAAAGGAAGACTTGAAATCAAATGGCTTTGGGAAACAATTACATCAAGTTCCCCATCTTTCATAATATATTTCATCCTTTCCAGTGGATAATCGGGATCAATTGGAACATATGCTCCACCAGCTTTCATGATAGCAACCATTGAGATTATCATTTCAAAACTTCGTTCCATACAAAGCCCTACAAAAGTATCTTTTTTTACTGAATAATCATTTATTAAATGATTTGCAAGGCAATTGGCTCGCTTATTAAGATCTTTATAACTCAAAGATTTATTCTCAACAATTACTGCAGTTCTGGATGGATTTTTTCTAACTTCCTCCAGGAAAAGTTCATGGAGGGTAACGTCTTCAGGGAAAAATGCATCTGTTGAATTCCAGTTTTTAATCTGTTCTTCTTCTTCACTTGTAATAATTTGAAGATATTCAATTTTTTCTTCAGGATTTTCTATAATACTCTCAAGGAGTCTACTAAAATGCCCAGACATTCTTTTTATAGTCGTACCATTATAAAGATCAGTATTATATTCAAATTCTCCAGTCAGCCCATTTTCCGTTTCAGTCAGGCTTAAAAGTATATCGAATTTTGAAGTATTGTATCCAAAATTTACTACTTCAGAATTGATTCCAGGTAAATTGAGACAAAGTTCATCACCAGCGTTCTGGAGAACAAACATTACATCAAAAATAGCACTTCTAGATGCATCGCGCTTAATTTTCAATGAGTCTACGAGATATTCAAACGGAAGATCCTGATAAGAATATGCATCAAGACATGTCTTTTTTACTCTTTCTAAAAGTTCTGAAAAGGAAACATTACCCGATAGATCATTTCGTAAAACCATTGTATTAACAAAAAATCCAATCATATCTTCAATATCTCTGTTATTCCTGTTTGCAATTGGCGAACCCAGAATAATGTCATCCTGATCTGAATAACATTTTAAGAGAATATTAAAAGCCGAGAGTAAAACCATAAATAAAGATGCCCCTCCACCTTTTGTGAGGTCTTTAAGAGAGGATGTGATTTTCTTATCTATAGTAAAATGATAATGCTTACCGTTAAAGGTCTTTACTGCTGGTCTGGGACGATCAGGAGTCAGATTAAGTTCTTCATAACCCTGAAGTTTTCCCTTCCAGTAACTTATTTGTGATTCAAGGAATTCTCCTGAAAGACGCTGTTTCTGCCAGCATGCAAAATCTGCATATTGAACTTTTAAAGGATTCAGACCACTCGGTCTATCTTCAATATATGCAATATAAAGTTCTTTGAGTTCATTAAGAAATACCCATGCGGCCCAACCATCACTGATAATATGATGTTGATTAACGATCATCACATGTTCATTATTTTCTAGCTTAAACATCCGGATTTTCATAAGAGGACCTTTATCGAGTTCAAAAAGTTTTAAAGTCTCTTCTGAAAGAAGTTTATCCAGATCTTTTTCTTCAACTGGTTCAGCTGTTAATTTAACTTGATATGGAGGAAGAATTACCTGATACGGTTCTCCATCTTCACTTTTAAAAACTGTTCGAAGAACTTCATGTCGTTCGATCATTGCATTAATACCATGTTCAACGGCTTTAATATCAATGGGATCTTTAAATCTGAAAGCCATTGGAATATTGTATGCAATATTCTGTTCATGTTCATACTGATCTAAAAACCACAATCTTTGCTGTGCAAAAGAAAGTGGGAGTCTTTCTTCTCTATTCACAATCTCGATTTTTTGTGCTATACCATCCGCCTTTGATGGCTTTTTACCTATAACTTCAGCCAATTCCCCAAGAACAGGATGTTCAAAAATGGCACTTACAGAACAGGAAATATTAAATTCCTCCTGGATTCTGGAAACTACCAGGGTCGCACTCAGTGAATGTCCACCAATAGTAAAAAAATTATCCTTGAATCCCACTTTTTCAATTTTTAAAACTTCGCACCAAATACCAGCAAGTTTTTTTTCTTCTTCCGTTTTTGGGGCAACATATTCTTCTCTGGAAAGAACATCCGAAAGCTTCGGTGCAGGTAATGCTTTTCTATCAACTTTGCCATTTGGGGTCAGAGGGAATTTATCAAGTTTTACAAAGTAAGCAGGAACCATGTAATCAGAAAGTTTTGACTCCAGAAAACTCCTCAGTTCCTGTCTTGAAATAGAAATGTCTTCTTTTTCAATATAATAAGCTACAAGCTGTTTTTCGCCTTTCCCTTCCCAGGGATTAACTATTGACTGCTTAACATCGGGATAGGACGTCAGTACATTTTCGATTTCTTCAGGTTCAACTCTGAAACCTCGGATTTTAACCTGAAAATCAACACGACCAAGAAAAAGAATATCTCCTTGAGATGTCCATTTTACAAGATCTCCAGTTTTATATAACCTTTCTTCAGGAACAAAAGGACTTTTTATAAAACTTTTTTCAGTTAGATCATCTCTATGGAGATAACCCCTGCCTACAGCGGCTCCTCCTATATAAAGTTCACCTGGTATATCAATTGCAACTGGTTTGATTTCTTTATCCAGAACATAAAGTTTTACATTTTGAATTCCTTTGCCGATCTGATTTGGCAATTTTGTTTCATCATAAACACATGCAGTAGTACAAACTGTCGCTTCAGATGGTCCATAAGCATTAATAACAAGGCTATTTGAAGACCAGAATTTCAGGGTATCACCACTACATACATCTCCTCCAACAACAAAAGTCTCAATACTGAGTCCTTCTTTTTTCGGAAGAAGCTCAAACAGGGCTGCAGGAAAAGTAGCGTGAGTAATATTTTTTTCTTTGAGAAAAGCAAAAAGTTTATTTGGATCTACTCTGTCATCCTTTGAGATAATGTAGAGTGCTCCACCCGAAATAAGTGTTGGCCCAATTTCTACAAAAGACGCATCAAAACTCATGGAAATATACTGAAGAACACGGCTTTTTCCACTTATTTTCAGTCTTCTCCTGTGATCTATTGCGAAATTAACAAGATTCCTGTGTTCAATCATTATTCCTTTGGGTTTTCCGGTTGACCCGGAAGTATAAATTATATAGGCCAGATTGTCAGATTTAATATTTTTTTCAGGATCTGTTTCAGGAAATTTTTCAATTTCATCCCAGTCGCTATCTAGACAAATAATTTCTATTTTATCTTCTGAAAGAAAAGAAAATTTATCCAGAACATCTTTACGAGATAATACAACTTTCATTCGAGAATTCTCAGCCATATACCTGAGTCTTTCTTCTGGATATGTTGGATCCATAGGTACATAGGCACATCCAGCTTTAAAAATAGCCAGTATACCAATAATCATCTCTATACCACGTTCTACACACAGGCCCACAGGTTCATCGCCACAGGATTCATTGTTCTTATGTTTCAAGAAATGACCTCTTAAGGCATAGGTAAGATGATTGATTTTTTCGTTTAATTCTCTATATGTTAAAGTCTCATCATTAAAATATAATGCAATATTTTCAGGAGTCTTTCTTACCTGGTCCTCAAAAAGTTCATGATAAGTTTTATTATCTGGAAATGTTGCCTCGGTACGGTTCCAATCAACCAGTATTTTTTTCACTAATAATTTTTGCATTTCGCTCACAATAAGATCCTCTATTTCTACAATTGAATTTTAAAAAATACAAATTATAATATCATATGTTATATATTAATTGTGAATATCTCATCCACTTTCATGCTATAATTTAGTTACCAATAAAAAAGAAGGAATTACTCATGGACGAAAATAATCAAACTAATGAAAATAAATCAGATGGCGGGTGCATTAAGGGATGCTTAATAAGTTTTGTATTAATAATGATCATTGCTGCAATAGGCGGCTGGTACGCATATAATTATGTTACTTCCAACGCATCTGACTGGGCGGCAATGGGTGTGGAGAAACTTGTTGAAGTAGCTTTAAAAGAAATTCCACTTAAAAAATCTGATGAAGCAGAGATATTAAAACCAATAAATAATTTTTGTGATGAGATTAGAAATAACAAAGTATCGATGAAACAAGGTCTTTCCGTAGTTGGTGAAGTTTTTAAGGGACCAGTAATCGGTGCAATAATGATGATGGGGTTTAAAGTACACTTTGTTGAACCACATAAATTTAAAGAAAAACAAAATAAACAGATACACATGACAGTTAATCGTTACAGACAGGCCCTGGCAACCGAAAAACTTGATGAGTCTGAAACAAAACTGGTGTTTAAAAAATTAACTGTTAAATATAATGATAACGGTCAGAAAAAAACTAGATTGAAAGATTCGCTTACCGAAGCACAGTTAAAAGAAGTTCTTTCTATTATGAAAAAACAGGCCAATGATCTTAAAATCCCGAATAAAGTTGAAAATGTCAATGTAGGCTCTATGATTGAAAAGGCGATAAAAATCGGGCTCAAGAAAAAGATTGAATAAAAATCAATAAAGTTTTTTCATTACATTTTTATTAGACCTGACAAATTCTCCATCAGTAGCAACTCGGAATACATTCTCGCATCCTGCTTCATAGACCAAGCTGTTCCACCTTTTTGAATTTTTTTCAAGAGTTTGAAGATATACAAGAAGGCTTCTAGGAGTAAGTTCATGCAGAGGACCATTAATCTGTTCATTTACATAATCTGCTGCGATAATTGTAAAAAGTGCATCTGGTAAATTATGTCCTGTTGTGCTAACAAAATAATCATTAATCATCTCTTCAGCAAGTCTTGCATTCAACCTCTGAAATTCAAGAACTTTTCCACGACTTAAAATCCTGGAACTGAATTCAAAATTAGTGGAAATTACTAGAGAAACATTTTCCGGGATATGCATCATTCCGTCAACATAACTTCTAAACTGATACCAGTCAATCGTTTTAGGATCAATATCATCAATAAAAACTACAAATCTTCTGTAACTGTAATTTTTCAATCTTGCAAATAATTTTCCAAGCCGGGTCTCGAATTGTTCCTTTCCCATACATATAACATTCAGATTCTGATATGCCAGAGCCATAGAAATTGTAAAATGTGTTTTACCTAAACCCGGAGGACCATATATAAAAAGAGGTAAAACAGGATTGTTGTTGGCAAACTCAGAAAAATGATCCATAAAAAACAGCTTCGTCTCTCTGTATCCATAAAAATCAATACGATCTCTAATGTGATCAACAGAAAAGGAAGAGAAATTAATCTCTGAATCAAAAGTAAACGCCCGGTCATTAGAAAATCCATCTAGTTCTCGAACATGAAATATCAAATCTTCTAATTCAGAAAAAATCTCATTTCCTGTTTCAAATGGATCAAAATACACAAGCCTTAATAATTGATCATTTTTTCTCAGCATCTTTTTGAGTTTACTGAAGTATTTTTCTGGAATCAAACAGGCCAGTTTTATAAGTCTTGCTGAATGCATCAGAATCTGATTTATTTTAATCTTACAATTTGCCTGAATATTATTAAGGTCAATTATTAAACTTAGATCAAAACATAACCTCTTTTTTAGTAAATCTGCAAATGAAATTTCTTGAGTCAATCTAATAATATTATTGAAATAATCGATAGAGTCAGGGTTTTCTCCTAATCGAAATATCAATCTTTCTGCGAGATGTTCACTGTCAACATTCGAAATTTCATCTTTGATAGATTTTATTAATGATTTGACACATGTCATAAATTCTTCTTCAGAATCATATCTGAGACTTAGTTTTCCATGATCTGGTTTTGATAAAAGAAAATCAAAACTTGATTCAAATTGATTGATTTCTAAAATTAATTCTTTGAACATATCTTTGATATCTCCTTTTGTTTTCTTTTAATATCCACAAAAGGAGAAAAGGTTCAAAAAAATTTAATTTTTTATCAGAAAAACATTATTACCCAATATTTACAACAAGAGATTCAAGCCCGTCAATATTCTTTAATAGCTTTTCAATAATCCTGGTTGAAAGTTCTGAATTTTCATTAATCACTTTTTTCAAGTTTTTACCTTCAATTGAAAGTGAAATTGCATTGTCAGAAAAAACTTCAGCAGATACAGAAGAAGGAGTATTGTTGAACACGCTGTTTAGGCCAAGTAATTCACCTTTTCCAGCAACACAAAGAGTTCCAAGCCAACCTGATTTAGAATGTTTATGTAATTCAACAATTCCATCCAGCAGGATATGAACTTTATTGTTGATTTCATCCTCGGAAAGAATGTAGTTTCCTTCATCAAACAACTCTATTCTTGCAAATTTTGCAATTTTAAAAAGTTCATCACTGGTTAATTTATCAAAAATCGAAATATTGGATATCAAGTCCATTCTTTTGGAAAGTGATTTTAGAACAAGTGATTCCAAAGTTTGTGTGATGGTTTCGGGCCAGCAGAAACCAAGCTTATCAAGAATAAAACCAGTTCTGTCACAGACAATATTAAATACAGTATTTTCTGTGCTCTCCGCTTCCATCCACCCCATATGGAGCATAATATTTTCAATATATATTCTTACAAAATTATTATTATGGATCGAAAACAGTAAGTCTAGAAAATCCATAGTTGATAAAGTTGAAACATTCAATCCTAAGTTATCGCTGGTTATGAGTTTTGGAATATCTACTGTATGGTTGTTTTTTATGTGATGTATCTGATTTTCAAGATTTTTTACATTGTAAATTGACAATATGGCTTTGCTTAAACAGTCGACATAAGACAACTCATACTCGCCGCAGTCTTCGGGAATATACCCAAGATTTATGAATGAGCTTATAATATTGAAAAATGCATTTTCTTCAATATTTTCCTGAAGGACCGTACCTGTTGATTCATAAACAATATTTCCAACTCTGAAAATATTTGTTAGAATTCCTTTTTCTCTGGCAGCGATAACTGCTTTTTCAGCTTCAAGTTTAGAACGAAGATAAACATTATCAACAGTCTGCCCCATATCGCAATCATCTTCAGTAAACAGGACTTCCGTAGTGTTTTCAATAAAACCCATCCCGACAGATAAGGTTGATATATGATTGAAATCCTTATTCGATCCAGTTTCTGCAAATTTCAACAGATTTATTGTGCCTTCAACATTAGTCTTGTACGACTCTTCATATGTTCCAAAATGCTTCACATTGGCAGCAGAATGAATGATACAGTCAATTTCGCTGGACAGATTATCATAGAGATTCTTTTCAATGCTCAGATTTTTTTTTGTTATATCACCATTTATCACAACTACTGATGAACCTGCATTATCAAAACTACCCTCGCCAAAATAATAGTCATATTTGTCACGAATCCTTCCTGCGGCTTCCTGCTTATTGCTTCCTCTAACAAGTAAATGGACAATTACACCAGTACTTTTTACAAGTTCATTGAGCAGGTAGACTCCAAGATAGCCTGTTGCACCTGTCAGTAATATGTTTTTATACTGTTTCTTAATAATAAAATCTATATCTTTCAAATCTTCCAGAGTCTTTTTGTAACTTTTCTCTTTTTCGATTATTTCTGGTTTCGGTTTGACTACGGATTCATTGAATTGTTTCTGTAGATTGGTTTTTATTGTCTTTATCCTGTATCTCATAAAATCTTTGACAGGTTTTATCTTCTCGTCAAGCTCTCTTACTGTCTGCAATTTAAAAATATCATTGATAGATACCTCGAATTCGTCCTGAAGCGCAGATACCAGCTGCACAGCTTTCAGCGAATGACCTCCGGAAGTAAAGAAATTATCGTCTATACCAATTCTATCAAGACCCAGAATTTCTTCCCAGTACTTACAGAGTTTTTCCTGTTTTTCATTTTCTGGAGGAGCATACTCTGCGGATTCAACTGCTTTATCAAAAGGATCAGGTAAAGCTTTTCTGTCAATTTTTCCGTTTACAGTCAATGGAATGGAATCAACATTTACAAATAAAGACGGAACAAAGTACTCAGGTAGTTTTTTAAGTAAATGAGATCTCAGTTCATTCCCTTTGATTTCCTTTGAAGAAACAAAATAAGCACAAAGCACTTTTTCATTATTTTTATCAGTTTTAAGCACTACTACTGCTTTTGATATATCCTTATGGGAAATCAGTTGTGCTTCTGTCTCTGCTGGTTCAATTCTGAACCCTCTGATTTTTACCTGTTCATCAATCCTACCAAGAAACTGCATATTTCCATCTGGTAAAAATCGAGCCAGATCACCTGTTTTATAAAGTTTTTTATCCTTATCAAATGGATTATCAACAAATCTGAGTGAAGTTAAATCAGGTCTTCCCAGATATCCCTGAGCAACACCATCACCTGAAATATACATTTCACCCTTCGCCCCGGACGGCACCGGATTAAATGATGAGTCAAGCAGGTAGATCTGCATATTATCAGCTGGTGCGCCTATTGGAACGGAAGCACGCTTCGCATCATCTGGAATATAAATATGGCTCATACATCCTACTGTTGCTTCTGTAGGACCATATTCATTAAATATCTTGATCTTCCCGTCAAATTTTTCATAAACAGCTTCAGCAAGTTCGCTCTTTAATTCTTCACCACCAACAATAAGTCTCTTGAGATTTGAAGGAGTAAAATCGATTTCTTTAATAATCTGTAGATGTGCAGGAGTTAGTTTAACAATACCAACCTTGTCATCATTGATTATATCCATAATCAACTCGGTGGGGTTTTCATTATTGTAAATATATAGTCTCGAACCGGAAATCAACGGCAGAAACAAAGATGTAACGGTAAGATCAAAAGAAACAGATGAATGTAGAGCAAAATCAAGAGGTTCGTTATCCAGATAAACATTTTTTCCCCACCACAGATAATTTGTGACACCCTTGTGTGGAACAACTACACCTTTTGGTTTTCCAGTAGAACCTGAAGTAAATATTACATAAGCTGGATCATTTACAGTATGTGTTTTTTGGAGATTTTCAGTTTGATTACTATAAACGGTATCATCCTGCATATTGATAATCTTTCCATTAAAATCATCAATTCCAGGTAAATTGTCTGAAAAAGTTATAATTGTCTCGATTTGACTTTCCATTATTATCGAACGAATTCTTTCCGGTGGATATAAAGGATCAACAGGGAGATATGCAAAACCTGCTTTAAGAACACCAAGCACAGCAATCATAAGATCAATTGATCGATCCATCAGTAGACCAATCAACTTACAGTCAGAATTAGTATTTTCAATCAATTTCCAGGCAAACATATTGCTTTTCCTGTTTAGTTCTGAATATGTCAGAGAATCTTTGTTTTTTATCAAAGCTATATGATCAGGTGTTCTTTCAACCTGGTCTTCAAAAAGTTGTACCAGACTTTTATCTGAGGGATAATGCATACTGGTTTCGTTGAAATCCAAAAGGATTTTTTTCTTTTCTTGCTTTGACAAGATTACATAATCACCATTTTTCTTGTCACAATTTTCAGCAATCTCTTTAAGGATGTCAACATAATGCTCACCAAATGCAGAAACTGTTCTTCTATCAAAAAGTGATGTTTTATATTCTACT
>DAOVTB010000189.1 GCA_030633305.1 Candidatus Muiribacteriota bacterium | reverse complement strand
TTATTGATTATAAAGAATCATTGTTTGATCCAGAAAGTGTATCTGAAATATCCTGCCTAATGAATAAAGCATTGCTTGATAAGCAATTTCGAGAACAACTCATATTAAACAGCGAAAATCAGCAAGGCAGATTTTCCTGGGATAAAAGTGCCAGAAAAGCAATTGAAACTTTTGAGTATATGTATAGCAAAAGGTGTCACAATATTTTATCGAAGAACAATTTAAAGAATGATAAAAAAAAGCTGGCTTATATTTCTCCGCTGCCACCGGATAAGTCAGGAATCGCTGATTACAGTGCAGAAGTATTACCAGAATTCAAAAAATATTATGACATTATTCTCGTAACTGAAATGAGTATAAATATTCCTGAATTAAATGAATTTGAGACTATAACAATAGAAAAATTCAAAAATGATTACTCTTCTTTTGACAGAGTACTTTATCACTTTGGGAACTCAGAATTTCATGAACATATGTTTGAATTAATTGAAAATTATCCAGGTACAATAATTTTACATGATTTCTTTTTAAGCGGAATCTGCCAGTTTATGGAAGCCAAAAAGCCGGATAAACAATTTTTCAAAAACTCTCTTTTTTATTCCCATGGATATAATGCACTGAGTTTTCTTAAAGATAAAGGAGCTGAAAAAGCAATATGGCAATTTCCCTGTAATAAAAAAGTTCTGGATAATGCAATTGGCGTGATTGTTCATTCGAAACATGCGATCACTCTTGCACAAAAGTGGTATGGCAAGGAAATCTTATATGATTGGAAATTTGCTCCGTTACCTCGAATAATTCCTGAAAAAAATTCTAAAACAAAATCGAGAAAAATACTAAATTTGAAAGATTCTGAATTTATAGTATGCACTTTTGGAAATCTTACTAAAACAAAGATTAACAATCGATTATTAGAAGCATGGCTTGAATCAGATTTATGCAGACATGAAAATTCAAAGCTTATATTTGTCGGATCCGGTGGGGGAGCAGCATATGAATCAGAACTGAAAAAAACGATTTCCAGTTCTGTACATAAAAATAAAATTACCATAACTGGTTTTGTAAGTTTAAGTGATTATAAAAATTATCTATGTGCGGCCGATATTGCAGTTCAGTTAAGAACAACTTCCAGGGGTGAAACTTCTATAAGTGTTTTAGACTGTCTTTCTCATGGGATTCCTACTATTTTGAATTCTCATGGATCTTTTGCAGAAATTCCTGAAACTGTTGTTTATCAATTAAAAGATGATTTTACCAATGCTGAATTAATTATTGCACTGGAAGAACTTTATAATAATAAAAGTTATAGAGACGGTTTAGCCAAATCTGGTCGAGAATATGTTGAAGAGCATCATAGTCCCAAAAACAGTGCGGAGCAATATGCGCAAAATATTGAATGTTTATATAATGAACATCCCTATTTTAAACATAAAACATTGATCAGGAATGTAACAGAAATTCCTGAAAAACTTCCAGGTGATAATGATTTAGTTGAAGCATCAATTTCTATCAGTGAAAATTTTCCAACTACAACAACAAACCAGCTGTTTGTTGATATCTCTGAATTGATAAAAAAGGATGCCAAAAGCGGTATTCAACGTGTTGTTCACGGAATTTTATCTGAGCTTTTGACGAGAGATCTTATTTACCATGTAAAACCTGTATACAAAAAAAATGGGCGTTACTTTTATGCACATGATTTTACATTGAATTATTTGAAACTGAACTATAAATTATCAGAGGATCGTGTTATTGATATTCAAAAGGATGATATTTTTCTCGCACTTGATCTTCATATCGAGAAAGATATCGGAACTGAAAATTTCCTTGAACATCATAAAAGAAGGGGATTAAAAGTATATTCTGTTGTATATGACCTTATACCGATTATCCAGAAACAATTTTTTCCGCATGGTGCTTTTGATGTATTTGGGGAGTGGTTAAATAAATCTTCCAGGATTTCTGACGGATTGATATGTATTTCAAGAGCAGTAGCAGATGAACTACTGACCTGGCTTAATAAAAATAACCCCAATAGATTTACTCCTTTGGAAATCAATTATTTTAAACTAGGCTCTGATTTTTTAAAAAAACAGATTCCAATCGAAAAACATGAAGTATCAGACACGATTTCTTTACTGATGGTAGGAACATTAGAACCAAGAAAAAATTACTCTTTTGTAATAGATTCTCTGGAACATTTATGGAAAGAAAATGTAAAAGTTAATCTTACAATAATAGGAAAGTCTGGTTGGATGAATGATGAAATTAAGGAAAAGATTGAATGTCATGAAGAATACAATAAAAGGCTTTTCTGGAAACAAAATACTACAGATCTTGAATTAGAAAAGTACTACAATACATCCAGTGCACTTATTATGGCATCTGAGTGTGAAGGATTTGGACTTCCAATTGTTGAAGCATCGACTTATAATCTTCCCGTTATCGCCAGGGATATACCTGTATTCCATGAAATTGCCGATAACAATGTATTTTATTTCAGTGACAGGAATCCAAAAGACTTTTCAAATTCAATGAAAAAATGGATTAGTCTTTTTAATTCTGATAAGCATCCAAAAAGTATAAATATCAAAAGGATTTCATGGAAGGAAAGCTGTAATGAACTTCTAAGTACAATTATAGAAGACAATTGTTACAAAAGATGGGAGCCTGCAGAAAAAATTTATCAGGAAACTCAGTCTAATACAGTGTTTTCAGTAGTTGGTGAAAAAGAAGATAATATGATTATCACTACGGGCGTGGAGGGCTTTTTAACTTACGGGCCTTATAAAAATTTAAAATCCGGGAAATACAGTATTAAAATATTTGGACAGATCCTGTTTTTTGAAAATGGCAAATCAATTCTTGAAATTACCTGTAACAAAGGTAGAGAGGTAATTGCAAAATTTTCTTTAGATGAAACTCTTCATAGTGGAATTATTATTGATGAAACATTTAATGTATACAGGAATAGTGAAGATGTTGAAATCAGGGTATGGGTCAATTCTTTTGTGATAGCTAAAATATCAAAATATATTGTAGAGTAATCAATCAGTTCAGGTAGTAGTTGATAGTTTCTATTGCGATACCCAGTTCTCTTGTATCATTAGAGCCAGCAATTTTTTTTGATGGAACAAAAGGTTCGCAATCAATGAAAATTTCTTCCAAAATACCATAAATTTTTATCTTAAATGATTTTCGTGATTTTTCAGGTATTTTCAATGAATAATTTTTATCTGCAATTATGTTAACTTCTCTGGCCAAAGGCAAAGGATTGTAAAAACAAAATTCTATTTCATCCCAGTGATGATACTGATCCAGTGGGATACTACTGCTGGAACTTGTCCAGACAAAAGTTTCTTCAGATTTATGAATTTTTTTCTCTAAATTCACTGATTCAATTAAGTGTCCTTTAGAGATATCAATGCTCCCATTGTTTAGTTCTGCAATATAGCCATTGGCTCGGTTGTTTTGAAACTTTGTATTTTTCCTTACTGTAAATCCATTTTTCAATAAGAGATGAATAAAATACTTTTCTTTAAATCCCAATTCGCACCAGCCCTGATCTCTCATGGCACGAAGTGATAAGCCATCTAAACGTGGTCCCCACATGTATGGAACTGCATCTGAAAAATAGCTTTCTTCATCCAGTATTGGTTCTCCTGTAAAATAAATCATACCGTTTTCATTTAACATATCTGGGAGTTTTCTTAATACATGTTGATGATCTAGTGAATGATGAAATGCTTCGTAAAACAGGATCCTGTCGTATTTATCATTATCGTTTATGTTTTCACCAAAGAGTCCCTCTTTAGTTCTTATCTTTATGTCATACCATTGGCACTGTTTTCTTATTATTTCCAGGTAATTATTATCAATGTCGATTACTGAAACAAGGCATCCCATTCTGGCAAGTGGAATTGAAATTCCTCCTGTACCTGCACCGTATTCTAAAATGGAATCACCGGATTTTACATCCAGAGACTTTACAACCAGACCATAAGCGGAAAGAAGATCGCCGACAAAATTGCTGTAATTATAGTTATAAGGTGCTATAAAATTTCTAAAATTTGACGAACCATCAGTTAAAAATTTTGCTTTTTCGTTTATTTCAGGAGCATAGGAAGTTGTATTGGTTAGTTTGTAGAATAACTGTTTAATTTCATGTAAATATTCATCAGAAAATGGATCAGATTTAAATTTGTTCACATCAGGGAGTTTCAAAAAGACCTTTGTTAATTCATCAATAATCTTTTCTTCCGGTAGTTCGCAAAGCTCACATTCTATAATATCATTCAATTCTGATAGAGAATGAATAAATCTTTTATCCATAGATAATATCCTTTTAAGCTTTTTCAGGATCACTTTCAAATGTATAACCTTACCATAATTTTCAATATAGTAAGGTATGATAGTTAAAAACGCAATATTCTCATTAAATTTGAATTCTATTGTTTCAAACTTGAAGAATGGGTTATACTTGGAATATGGCAGTAATTAAGGAAGTATCGGTAGATATTGGAGGAAAAAAATACATTATCACTTCTGATGATAGCTATCTCGACTATATAAAAAGTGGTTTTGAACCTGAAATGGTTAAACTGTTTAAAACTTTGATAACTGATTGTAAAATTATTTTAGATATTGGTGCTAATATTGGCTGTACTGCAATTTTGTTTAGTGATTTAGGTGAAAAAGTTTATGCATTTGAACCATCTCAAACTACTTTTGCGTTTCTTGAAAAGAATATTTTGCATTCTGGAAAGAAAAATATTTTTCCTCAAAACATTGGTCTTGGAGAAAAATTTAGTGAATCTATTTTAACCATAGCTCCTACTAATAGATCCGGAGCATTTATTTTAAAAGAAATGAAGTCTTCTAATATTGGTTTTGTTGAAGAAAAAATAATTATTAGGCAGCTGGATGAAATAGTAGAAAATTTAGAGCCTGGAAAAATAGATTTTATAAAAATAGATGTTGAAGGATTTGAAGGGAATGTGATCAGGGGCGCGAAACAGACATTGGAAAAAAATAGACCAATTGTTGTATTAGAATTGAATCATTGGTGTTTAAATGCATTCCAAAGAACTTCGATTCCTGATTTTTTTGATCTTCTTCGATCGATATTCCCAATTTTATTAGCAGTAGATGGAACCAATTATTTGGACTTACATGACGAGAAAGATAGTTATGTTGTTATGTATCATCATATCTTAAATATGAGGTTTAAAAATATCGTTGCTGGATATGATGAATCTTGTATTTGTAATTTTCGTTCAATGTACAAACATGGATTTTCAAAAGATTTATTTAACCTTTAATTGTATTTTTAAAGGTGCTACTCCCTTTTTATCAAACCATGCGATTCCTTGTTGAAGAAGCGAAACCGAGAGTACATAATCCCCTTTTTTTTCTGGGGCTTTAACAGCCATATTTATTTTTGATTTATCTCCAGGCTTTACTTTGGATGTTAAAATTGATGGCAAACCATGAAGAACAACCATTTTTCCTATTTTATTGAATATTCGATAACATAGTACAACAAAATACTTGTTATTTCCCCTTGTGATTTTATAATTCCAGGTCTCTGATCCGGTATTTGTTACAACACAGGGAATTGAAATTAGCTCTCCAGGTGAACAAGTAATCAATGTATTTGTTACATTATAAAGAGCTTTCCAGTTTTTTAATGGTTTTAAGTTACTCTTTTTTACTTCAACAGGTTTTCGTCTTTTTTCCCATTGTTGCATACTTTCCAGAGGTAATGAGTAACCTTTTTTTGCAAGAGATTCATTAAAATCGTTAATTATTACTTCAAATAATTTTTCAGAGATTATTTGATGGCCATAAGGAGATGGATGGGGATCATCTGAGGAAAGTCCTAGAGGCGGTAAAAATCCTTTAAAATTATATTTTTTTCTAAATTTTTCGAATGAAGTAATGTATAAATCCAAACCTTGATCACTCAAAATAGACTTGATTTTGGATGCATTTACAGGGAGTCCATAGGTTACAACTATTGGAATAAAATTGTGTTTTATACTTAGATTCTTAAATTCACGCATTGCAGATTTAAATGCTTGAAAACCAACAATATCTTTATATTCCTCAGGAACAATATCCGGATTGTTTTCAAATCTATTTTTTTCTTTATTAAACGGAGCAAAAATCAATTTGTTATTGATTAGACCTGAAGTCTTACTTTTTCTTAATCTATTTTTAATAAAACGAAATAGAAATGAGGTTGTAAAATCAAATTTATCATATGACTTTTTTATAAAATTAGGTAGATCAAGATCATTCCCAATATAATTATAAATAACAATATCAGGTACATACTTCAATCCTTTTTCTTTCAAAGTAGCAATTTCCATTACAGTATTATAGCCAGGAACAGCGGTATTTATAAATTCCCAACAATATTGAGGATAATAAGTATTTAATAATTTATTTAACTGAGAAAGAAACAACTCTTTTCCTTCTACCCCCCATCCAAACATTATAGAATCTCCAATTCCAACTATTCTTATTGTATTTTTTTTCTTTAAAAGTTGAATTTTTTTTCCACGAAAACCATCAGAATTGATATTCACTTTTCTCCATTCAACTATTGCCGAAATATCCGGAATGAAATCATAGATTATTTTTGGATTTTGACTTATCTTAATAATTTTTCCAAAGGAAACACTATTATCAGGTAAGGATTTTTTGTTTTGCTTAACAACTTGATTAAAATGTTTCTCTCGCTGAAAATCATCGAAATGGGTTGCAATTCTTAAACCAACTTCCAATATTAAAAGTGTAAGAAAAAGTGATGTTAATAATAGTGAAAACTTAATTGTTTTATCTTTCATCAGCTATTAGAAAATTTTATTCAGCAACTTTTTCCTTTTCAGTTAAATCCTTACAGGCATTGAAGATATTTTCAAAAAGTTTTTCTATTAGTTTAAGCGGTGTAGCTGAAAAAGCTATTCGGATTATATCACCTTCAATTGCAATTATCCCAGTGCTATAATCCTTTAGAAGAACCTGTCTGACTTCCTCCGAACTTAAATCATGAAGTTTTATACACATGAAATATCCAGAATTAAATGGAAGTGGAGTAAAAAATTGTTTGTAATCTTCTCGTTTTTCAAGAATTTCTTCGACTTTATCAAACCTCTTTTTAAGGATATTGAATTTTTCAAGTTTTTCAGCTGCATAATTTTCTGATCGTAATGACTTAAGAACCAGTGACTGAGAAAGCATTGGAACATTTGAAATATTTCCCCGGAGAGATCCGGCAATTTTATCTTCAATTGCCTCGTAGATTTCTTTAGTTGCACCTTTGATTCCGAAAGTCAGAAAACCAACTCTTAATCCCCATGCATAATCTTCTTTAGTTGCGCCATCGATTTTAACAGCCATCACATTTTCATGGAAGTCTGCAAGTTTTGTGAAAATGGATTCTTTATAAATATCATCTTTGAAAACAAGTCCAAAGTATGCATCATCTATAAGGACAATTAGTTTTTTTCCTCTATCTGCAGCACCTCCAATTATTTGAACAAGGTCATCTATTTCCTGTTCACTAGGAGTGTAACCAGACGGATTATTTGGAAAATTAAGAAGTAATCCTTTTTTCTCACCAAGATCGTTCAACTGATACTTGATTCCTTCAAGATCTAGTTTTTTTCCACTGAAAAAAGGAGTTGTGGTAATTTTTGTGAAGTGTTCATTTGCAAAAACAAGATTGTAGTTTCCCCAGAAAGGATGAGGAATGATAACTTCATCTTCGGGGTCGAAAAAAGTATAGGCACATCTTGATAAACCATGAGTAAGTCCTGATGTTACAATCGGCATACTGACTTCTGTTTTAAGAGAAGGATTTTTCTTATATATAAGATCACGCCATTCTTTTCTTAATTCAGTCACTCCGTGACTTGGAGCATATATAAACATTTCTGAAGATGACATTTGTACAAGATCTGTCATTGTCCTTAGGCATAAAGGACTTCCATCTTCATCTGTCGCCATTCCAACTGTTGCATTTATGTCTTTTCCCTTAGCTGCTGCGCCCTGTTTAAGTATTCCATATTTCGGGAAATACATTGCTTTTCCCTTTTTACTCAGCATGAAATAAATACTACGATTATGTTCTTTTATCAGACCGTTTAGAGCCATAGCTTGTGGGTTATACTCTGTTGGATTATATGGTGTCATTTGATTCAAATGCTCCTTTTTATGATTGAATAAGGTTATAATTTCATCCTAACAGAATAAAATATTAATATAAACAAAAAAGAAGATTTTGCCACAGATTTACACAGATAACACGGAAGGGAAAATAAAAAAAAATTCACCACGAAGAGCACGAAGAAAATAAGAAAAAGAATTTACCAGTGCACAGAGAAAAAAGAAGATTAGACAGGATTAACAAGATAAAAATAGATAACTGGGAAGAAGAAAAATATAGTTAATAGTGTAGGGATAGACTTTGCGGCTGTCCAATGTAAATAAATCGTCATGAAGGAAAGAGGACAAAATAGTTAAATTAAATGTTTGGTGCCATTGGACTTTAATTTATATGGTGTCAGGTTTAGGGATAAATTCATAGTGCTTTGGCACCTTATATCCATACCGGCAAAATGCAGGAAAAAAATCTGTGTTTTATCTGTGTTACTCTACTGACGATTTTTTTTATTTTACTGTTGCTCGATGTCATTTCTGAGAATTCAGGATTCGATCAATCTCCTGAACTGCTTTATAAGTCCCATTGTTAAGAATAAGGTATCTTATCCTGAGTAATGTTTCTTCACCTACCTGATAAATTGTTCCTTCATCTCCACTGTTTGGATCAGGTTTTAAATCCATGAGAGTATCGATAACAAACTGTTCAGCTGTGGAAATATTTGGACTGAAATCTTCTTTCAGTTTTTCGATTCCATTTAACCATGCTTCATAATTAGATTCTGAATTTAAATAAGGATGTGCTTTTTTTATAAACTCGGCAAGTTTTTTTTCTGTTGAATTGTAAACGGGAAGAAATTCTTCAGCAAGCTGAGTAATTGCATATTGAAGGTATTCGACATAAAATCCATCACTTCTTTTTAAATCTGTTATGGCTTTAATTGTGAATTCAAGACGCAATATTTCATCTTTATCCAACACTGGACCAACGTCATTGAAGACTGGTTGAAAAAGATCTCTGAACC
>DAOVTB010000022.1 GCA_030633305.1 Candidatus Muiribacteriota bacterium | reverse complement strand
TTGAAAATTCTAAATGATAGTCCTGAGAAATATCTCGAAATTGAGGGGATAGGAAAGAAAAAACTTGAAGAGATAAAAACACGATGGCAATCCCTTGAAGATGAAAAGAGGACCTTGCTTTATTTTACTGAAAAAGGTTTATCTCTTAGACTTGCTTCGAAACTTATGTCACTCTATGGATCCCTTGTTGTGGATGTGATTGAAGAAAATCCTTACATATTATGCCACGAAGTAGACGGTATAGGGTTTAAACGTGCGGATGAAATCGCTAGAAGGATTGGTTTTGCTGAAGATTCGCCGAAACGAGTACTTGAATCTATTGTTTATATTCTTCAAAACGCTTCTAAGCGTGGTCATATCTTTCTTCCTATTGAATCTTTGGTTTCAAATTGTGTGAATCTACTTGATTCTCATAAAATAAGCATGAAAATGATTGATGAATGTATTGCAGAACTAAAGGAGCAAAACAGGATTGTCATGGAAGAAGACACGCAGCACAAATACAGGGTTTATTTTTATAACCTGTGGTTTACAGAAGAAGAAATAGTACATAACATCTTAAGGATTTTAAAAAAACAGGATAAACTTAAAATTATTGAAAATGCTGTTGATTTTTTTAAGACCAACCCTTCGCATGATCAAATGGATGCGTTTTATCAGACTCTATCCAGTGGTTTTCTGATTATTACCGGTGGCCCGGGTACTGGTAAAACAACACTAATCAGTGCAATTTGCTCATATTATTTAAATTGTGGATACGAAGTCCTGATAGCGGCACCTACTGGCCGTGCCGCGAAGCGGATTACTGAGTCAACGGGTTTTTCAGCAAAAACGATTCACAGGATGCTTGAATTTGCTCCATTTGAGAGAAAATTTAAGAAAAACAGCAAGTCGCCATTAAATGCTGATATAGTTATTATTGATGAAGCATCAATGATAGATTATAGTCTTATGTTTTCTCTTCTTGATGCAATTTCTGATGATACGAGACTGGTTCTTATTGGTGATGTAGATCAGCTCCCAAGTGTTGGTCCTGGCAATGTTCTCAGAGATCTTATTGACAGTGGGAAAGTTCCTGTATCGAAATTAACTACTATCCATCGACAGGAAGAAGGCTCATTGATAGTTGAAAATGCTCATAGGATCAATTGTGGAGACTGGAAAGAGGTTCTAAAAAACCTTGGAAACAAGGAATTTCAGTTTATCAGAAAAGATGATCCGAAACAGGCAATTGATGAACTCAGGTTTAGTGTCCTGAAGGACATCAAGGAAAATGAGGATTTCAATCATTTTGATTATCAGGTTATAAGTCCGATGAATCGTGGACCCTCTGGAACTCTTGTTTTGAACTGCCTATTGAAAATGGTGTACAATCGAAACAGGAAAAATTCTTCGCTTAAAAAAGGTGATTATGTTTATTCTTCTGGTGATAAGGTCATGCAGATTGTAAACAATTATGATAAAGGTGTTTTTAACGGAGATATGGGGAGTTTAATTGAGGTTGATGAACAAAAAAAAGAGTTTATTCTACTTTTTGGAGATATGGAAGTAACATATTCATTTTCAGAAATTGATCAGATCCTTCCTGCTTATGCCATTACAGTTCATAAAAGCCAGGGGAGTGAATTTAAAAAAGTTTATCTTCTTCTGAATAATCACCATCATGTGATGCTCCAACGTAATTTGATATATACTGCCGTGACACGAGCTAAGAAATCAATTAAAATAATAGGTTCCGATTATGCGTTCAAAAAGGCTATTTCTACAGAATTCATCAGTAGTCGATTCACTTCTCTTAAAATGAAAATCATTGAAAAATTCAAGTAGGAATAGGATTGCAGACCGTGTCGTAATATACTTTTATATAAATTTTGTAGGAAACCACTAAGTAGGCGCAGGGGGGTGTCCCTACAGATTATTGTCCGGGTTAATATATAATTTTATTATACTTGTTAATCTTGCGAAAAATATGATATAATTTTATGAAATTTTGTCTGGAGAATACTATGATAGAGATGCATCATGTTACCAAGATTTATTCCAATGGAGTAAAAGCACTGGATAACATAAATATTGAGATAAAAAAAAGTGAATTTGTTTTTTTAGTAGGCCCGACCGGAGCAGGAAAAACAACATTTCTCAGGATGATATTAAGGGAAGATTCACCAAATGAGGGTCAGGTTATTATTGACGGGCGTAATATTGAAAAACTTCATGCATCAAAGATTCCGTATCTCAGAAGAAATATCGGTGTTGTTTTCCAGGATTTCAAGTTGTTGAAAACCAGCTCGGTTTTCGATAATGTTGCTTTTGCCCTTAGAGTAATGGGTTTTTCTGGTAGTATTATTAAAAAACAGGTTCTTCGTGCCCTCGATCTTGTAGGGCTTGCACATAAGAAAAATATGTTTCCGCTGGAATTATCAGGCGGAGAGCAGCAAAGGGTTTGTATTGCAAGATCCCTGGTGAATAATCCTGCGATTTTATTGACTGATGAACCAACTGGAAATCTGGATCCGGACATAAGCTGGGAGATAATGAAGGTTTTGATGGAAATAAATAATCATGGAACCACGGTTTTAGTGGCAACACATGATAAGAATATAGTTAATCGTTTGAGAAAACGCGTAATTGCACTGGTAGATGGTAGAATTACTAAAGATGAAAACCGGGGAACATACGATTATGGAGAACATTAGAAATTTTGGATATTTTATAAAGGAATCCTTTTCCAATTTAAGAAAAGGCAGTGTTATGACTGTTGCTGCAATTACGATTATTGCAATAACAATATTTCTTGTTGGACTTTTTTTGATTTTTGAAAAACATTTGCATATTTTTTCAGTAAAATTAAAAAGTAACATCAAAGTTAATTTTTATCTGAAACCCGAGATTACTGATCAATTACGTGAAGACATTGTGGAAAGTCTTAAAAACAGGGATACTGTTGATTCTGTCCTGTATATTTCGCCAGAGACGGCATTTAAAGAATTGCAAAATGATCTTGGCATGGATAAACAAATCTTTGACTTTATCGATGAAAATCCACTTCCGCCGACTCTTGAAGTAAAACTTAAAGAAACTTCTGGTAGCGGTGAATTGGAGAAAAATATTAAAAGTCTTATTGAGTATTATAAGAGTAATGAATTTATTCAGGACATAGATTATGCTACAGGAATATTAAACAGGGTTGAAAAAGTGTCTGAAATGCTTAGGGAAATTGCATTGATGATGATTATGTTACTCGTAGCAGCAGCTTTTCTAATTGTATTTAATGCTATTAAGATAACAGTAGTAGCTAGAAGTGAAGAAATCGAGATTATGAAACTTGTTGGGGCAACGAACTGGTTTATAAGGTGGCCTTTTATAATTGAAGGGTTTCTTCAGGGTCTTTTTGGTGCTTTCTTTTCGTGTGTTGTACTTTATTTTGTTTACAAATATGGAATTAAAGAGTTCAATTATGTATTGCCTTTTTTACAAATGAGTTTTACCCTCAAGTCGTTTCTGATTTTAAGTGTGAGATTATTTTCGTTAGGTATGATTATTGGTACAATAAGTTCATATCTGGCTATTAGAAAGTTTTTAAAAATATGAATCTAATCCGTTTTTTTATCGCCATATTTTCAATTTTAATTTTGCAATATCCTTTATTGTCAGATGATATTGCAACAAAAGACCTTCAAAAACTTACCGTTAAAGGAAAAGAAGCTGAAGTAAAACTTAAAATTGCTGAAAAAGATGCCAGAAATCTGCTTTTTAAAATTGGGAAAAATCAGCTTGAAATCAAGAATTATGAAAGAAAAATTGCTCAGAAAGAACTCAAAATAAATAATACTCAAAAAGCACTTGTTAAAATCGAGGAAGTACTGGTTAAGGCTGAAAAAGATCTTAAAAAACGTAAGAGTATTTTAGCGTTAAGATTGGTTTCAATCTATAAGGTAAAAACTAGAAAACTTGTAGATTCAGTACTTGCTTCAGATGATTTGAATGAATTATTGAAAAGATATAAATATTTTTCTGAAATAATCAAGGAAGATAACAAAATTATTTTATCATTGAAAAAAGCCAGGAATTATTATAAGCAGACATTAAATGAGATTTACAGCAAAAAAAAGGAATTGGAGTCTTTAATCCAGATTAATAATGATTTAAAGAATAAAATGCTGGAAAAGGAAAAATCTCTGAAGAAACTTTTTGAAAGAGCAACTCGAAAGAAAACAAAATTGAATGAACAGATACTTGCGATGCGTAGCGAAGAAAAAAGTTTAAAGAAAAAAATTAAAGAAGATCTCTCCAGAGATGAAGAGAAAAGGAAAAAGATTTTAGAAGAAAAACGAAAGATTAAAGAATCAAAGATTAAAAAAATCAAGACCGGAAAAGTTAATAAAAAAGTTAAACATCGTTTGATATGGCCGGTTGGAAGTATAGATAAAGTTGTTTCAAAGTATGGGATTGGTGGTATCCGCGCTCTTGATATTCAACATTACAATAATGGGATTGATATTATCGTTCAGGGAAGTGTTGATGTAAAATGTTCTCTTGATGGAATTGTTATCTACAAAGGCTTTATGAATGGCTACGGTAATATTGTAATTGTTGATCACGGTAATTCCCTTGTAACTGTTTATGCAAATCTAGCATCGCAGGAAGTAGGGATGAATGAGTATGTGAAACAGAGTGATATTCTTGGAAAAACTGTGAAAAATGAAAAATTTCATTTTGAAATTAGGCAGAATTCTGAATCAAAGGATCCGTTAAAATGGCTATTATAACACCAGGTTGCATTCATTGTTTGAAATGTTGGAGGTTTATATAATGAAGAAATCACAAAAGTGGTTCCTGTTGGGAATGTCATCATTTTTTATGATATTGACAGTTCTCAATCTTTTCTTTTCAGAAAACAAATTACAAGCGGCATCATTTAATGTTAAGTATCTTAAAAAACTTGAAACTTTAAAAAAAATAATGAATATAATTGAGTCCAAATATGTTGAAAAAAACATCGAAGAAGGTGAACTTCTTGATGGTGCAATTAAAGGGATGCTTAAAGTATTGAAGGACCCGTTTACTCGTTATATGCCACCTAAAGCTTATGATGAGATGAAAACTGAAACTGATGGTAAATTTGGCGGTCTTGGAATAATGATTACCAGTGAAAAATCCAGATTGAAGATAATTTCTCCGATTGAGGGAACACCAGCCTATAATGCAGGTATTCAACCTGGTGATATTATTGTGAGTGTTGACGGAAATGAGATTAAGGATGTTGATGTTAATGAAGCAGTAAATGTACTTCGTGGTCCAGTCGACAGCGAGATTAAACTGAAAATATATAGAAAAGGATCAAAAAAGCTTCATGAGTTTACCATTAAAAGAGCTGTAATTAAGCTTCAAAGTGTAAGGTCGGCTCTTATCAGTAAAGATATCGGTTATATAAGTATTAGTCAATTTATAGAAACAACAGCTGATGATTTGGAAACTGCATTGAAAAAGTATGATAAGAAGAAAATTGGAGGGTTGATTCTTGATTTGAGAAATAATCCTGGTGGGCTTTTGACTGCAGCAGTGGAAGTTGCGAAAAAATTTATAGCCAATTCTCGGATCGTAACAATCAAAGATAGAGACGGCGAAGAACTTCCATATGTATCTTACTATCAGTCTCATCCAAAGTATCATATGGTGGTTTTGGTGAATAACGGTAGCGCGAGTGCGAGTGAAATTGTAGCTGGAGCTATCAAGGATACAAGGCGGGGTATTTTGATTGGTACAAAGACATTTGGAAAAGGTGTGGTTCAAACAGTAATACCTTTAAGAGATAAATCAGCTCTTGCTATAACAACAGCTAAATATTATACTCCAAGTGGTATATGTATTCAGGGAATTGGGATAAAACCTGATATTGAAGTTAAGATGGTGGATCTGACTAAGGAAAAAATTGATGATATAATAAAAAGAAGAAACGATTATCTGGTTAAGAAAAATTTTGAAAAAAAAGAAGATGATTCTAAAAAAAATCAGAATGAGTACATGTTTTCTGAATATGATCTTCAATTAAAAAAAGGCGTGGAAGTAGTAAATGCCTTACTGGTATACAGCTCATATCTAACCGATAACTAAGGTTGTGTAGTTTTAATGTACATTATTCTGACCCTATTATTCATGATAATATTTGTTGTGTTCCTTGTTTGGGCTGGAATTTACTATTTCAGACCCAGCGCTCTTGCTCAGGCCATAGAAATGGAAAGAGAAGGTCTTTTAGATAAGGCTGTAGAATTCTATAATGAAGAATTAAGTCAAAACCCCGAAAATATTGGAGCGAGATTATCGCTGGCTAATATCATGCTTAAAAAAAAATATCTTGATGCCGCTCAAAAAGAGCTGGAATTAATTCTAAAGATTACTAATAATAAACCTTTCGAAAATGAATTGACGGTATATATGGAGCTTGCTAAAATCTATGAAGGAGCTTTCAAGAAAGACAGTGAATACATGACACTTCTTAAGATATATTCGCTGGATAGCAGTATAGAAGTAGTTAATCTTAAGCTTGCTGATTATTGTATAGGAAATGAATTATTCGATCGATCGCTTATCTATCTTTCAAATGTTCTTGAAACCAAATCTGCTCATTCCGAAGCTTTATACAATAAAGGAATGGTTCTGATTGAAAGTGATAGGTTTGATGAGGGACTTGAGATTCTTGAAGCATTAATCAAGGTGGATTCTCAGTATACCAGCGCTTATGAAGTGCTTGGATATATTTACATGAAAAAAGATTCAAACAAGGCAATTAAATATTTCAGGATTGTAAAAGGATTGAGTAAAGAATTGTATGTACGTGCAAATTCAAGTGTTATGCTGTCATACTTGTATTCTATCAATAAAAATTGGAAAAAAGTGGTAATGGAAGTAGAATCACACCTGGCATTTATAAAGAGTTTTAATGTAGAGTTGTCTAGTGATATATATTTTGTCCTAGGTGTTGGATCTTATTTTATGAATAATGATGTAAAGGCTGAAGAATATTGGCGAGAATTGGTTAAAATAAATTTTAAGTTTATGGATATTTATGAAATTTTCCAGTTAAGAAAACATTCAAAAGAAGGCGATATTTTGATTATGGACTTTTGGCATGATCATTTCGGAACTAAAACTTATAGAAAAGTAACTGATTCACTTGCGACCAATCATTTATCAAATATGACTCGTCTGGATAATGAGTTTAGAAACTGGTTAGCATTACGTGGTGAAGAGGGTTCTGGACTTGACGGAGGAAAATTAAAAAAAAGTAAGACAGTAATAAATAATCATATTGAATTATCGCAGATTCCTATTGCAGAATTTAAGGATACGATGGACTCTTTCGTTAATAAAATTGGATATTCAGTAGAAAGCTTACTAGAAAGCAAGGATGGATTTGATGCAATAATAGTTAAGGATATGAAATCTGTACAGACGCTTTTTATGGGAAGGAACTGGACAGGTATAATTGGCGAGATCCCTGTTAAACAGATGATTGCAGATATGAATAAAATGGATTATAGAAAAGGAATTATGGTTGTTTGTGGAGAATATTCAGATAGTACAAAAAAACTTGCAGAAGAAAATAATGTTAAACTTGTTTCAAAAGATTCACTGGATAGAATCCTTAAACAGATGAAATGATATGAATTATTATTTACTTATTCTTAGTATTGTTGTGTCTGGAATTGTTTTACAACTTAATTATTGCTATTTTTTGAAGCGTAGTTTTATAAAATTTGCAGTTATATTTTCGACTATTATTCCCTTCTGGTCCCTTGGATATGCTGATAATTACAAATCTATTTCTATAATGTCATTGTTTTATATTCTGTTAGCAATTCTTGAAGAAGAGAGGTTAATTACTTCTCGGGTTTTTTTTATTCTGCTTACTTTGCTAACTTTTTCCACAGTTTTAATTGGTTTAAATGAGATTATTTTTGACAAAAACAGAATAATGACCATGAAAGTAGATATTTTTAAAACAGTTCTGACAACAATGTGGATCATGCTATCAATATTTCTATTCAGAATGGTTAATTTCTATAATGGGCTTATTCCTGTTATCTGCTTTATTGTTTCTGTCTTTTCTTTTTCTATTTATATTCAGACAGGTTTTCTTTCAAAAAGTATATTGGTTCTTATGAATCTTTTTATTGGATCGTTATTTTCAGTTATTTATTTTAATTTTCCGCCGGCTAAAATTTCTCTTAGTAAGTCAGATGCAACTTTTCTGGGATATATTTTTGGTATATTTTTATGTTATTCAGTGAACTACTCAATTATTTATACTGGTTTGATTATTCCGATCCTAATGCTTATACTGCCTGTTTTATTTATAATTTTCCTTATTGTATTCAGTTATAACAAGAAATTTTATAATTCGGAATTAGCCTTAAAGAATCCTTATAGATGGAATATTACTGAAAAGTCATTTGTGATATACATTACTATTACAACATTGTATCTGAATCTGATGGTATACTTTGTTTATAAAGAAGAATCCTTTTTTTTACTGACTATTTTTTTCCTGACGGCTATTATCACGCTTTTTTCAACTGGAAAAGCAATATTTTTAAAGAAAGAAAAAGCTGTTTTTTGTGATTCAATTCAGATTCTGGGTGTAAGAATTGATAATGTGAAGATGGATATGGCGGTTAGTTCAGTTTGTAAAGGAATTGAAAATGATGAGAAATTCTATATAACGACTCCAAATAGTATAATCGTTTATGAATGCAGAAATGATCCTGATCTGATGAGGATTATTAATGGTTCAAAATTAAATGTTCCTGATGGGATTGGATTAATCTGGGCTGCGGATTTTTCTCATACTCCATTGAACGAAAGAGTACCTGGAATTGATTTCATGCTTAGTCTATGCAAAAAAGCTGAAGAAAAGGGAAATGGTATATATCTTCTAGGGTCAACGCAGGAAGTTTTAGAGAAAACTTGTTCTAAATTAGTCAAAACATACCCTGAATTGAATATTTCAGGTTTTCATAACGGGTATTTTTCCGATAGTGATTCATCCGCTATTATTGATGATATCAATAATTCAGGAGCAAGAATACTTTTTGTGGCTCTTGGTGTTCCGAGACAGGAAAAATGGCTTGATGATAATTTTGACAAATTAAAAATCAATTGTGCGATGGGAGTTGGTGGGAGCTATGATGTGATAAGCGGAACCTTGAATCGAGCTCCCGAATTTATGCAGAATCTTGGTTTTGAATGGCTTTATAGACTGTGGCAAGAACCAAATCGCATTGGCAGAATCCTGAATCTTCCCAAATTTGTCCGCGAAGTATTGAGAGATTATCTGGAAAAACAAAAAGAAAGATCTGATTAGTAGAATTCTTAATCGCTCAACACAGGTATAACTTATTTATTCAAATATAATTTTGCATACATTGAAAATTTATGATCTGGATCTATTTCAAGTGCGCGTCTATAATATTTCTGAGCAAGAGCTTTTTTATTTAATGAAACAAGGCAATTGCCAGTATAATACAGTGCATCACTATTTGTCTTATCAGTCTTCAGAACTTTTTTAAATGTAACAAGAGCTTTTTCAAATTTCTCTTCTCTGAATAATGAAATTCCTTGATTTACAATGTCATGATTATCTCGTAGTAATTCTGGAGAATTTTCTTCAATCGATTTTTTTCTTAGCTTTCTGGAATTTTCGATTTTTTGCTTTTTGCCTTCTCCGAATCTGAAACTTGTTGATAAACGATGAGATGCGCCTGCAAATTCTTCGTCAATATATGCATAGTTGAAATCAATGCTTTTGTGTTTTAGGCCAACTCCAAGAGTTAGATCTCCATCTTTTGATCCAGCTCTTATCACTATTTTATCCATAAAAACAGATTCAATACCTGCAAAAAATTTAGCATCAAAATTCTTTGTTTTTTTGATGTCAACAGCAACTGTAGTCGCATGAAGAAATCTATAAGAAACACTTAAAGTAGCTGCTTCAGGAATTTTTTCTTCAGGATTGGTATTTGTGTTCTCCCATTGCAGATTGGTAAAAAGATTGGAAAAAGTTACACCAAGATTTAATTTTGGGGTTGCATGATATAACATTCCAGCATCAATACCAACTCCGTCAGCATTTGCTGTGAATAACTCTTTATTTATATATTTTGCGTTAAAACCCAGGCTGAGTTTACTGTATACTTTCCACGAACCGGAAAAATAATATGCGCTGTCTGTGTTATTAAAGTATGAAATAAGTGCGCCTGTATTATCACGGTTTTCAATATCATCAATCGCTTCACGCAGATATCCGAAACCTAGGAAATATTTACCATCATTAACAGGACTTGCCAGTGAAATATAATGATATGTTCTATCCAGAGAAAGGTTTCCGTGCATAAAACTTACTTCAGGTCGATCTATGTAAGTCATTGCTGCCGGGTTCCAATAAATACTTGTTGAATCTCCTGGCATTGCGGAAAAAGCTCCACCCATTCCAAGCGCTCGACTTCCTACCCCGGTTCGAAGAAATGCCCCAGCCCAACCAGCACTACCTTGTTCAACAGCAATTCCGTTTTGTGCAAGTGTCATAATAATCAACATGAAGATAAGAAAGTGTTTTGTATTAGTGTTTTTGTTTTCTTTTACGATTTCATTCATTTTAAATCCTTTCAAAAAATATAATATTTATTCAGATAATTTATCGGTTTAGCTAATGAATAACTTGAAAAATAAATGCTATTTTATTATTATAAGGTGAAAGGAATTTTATGAATAATATGATATATTTAAATGATTTAATTGCACCAGAATTTTCATTATCGAAAGGACTTGATGTACCAGAAGACCTGAGAAAACTTGTTGATTGGGAAAAGGTATACGGAAATTCCTTACCTTTAACTGTTGAAATCGGTTTTGGAAATGCTGAATTTCTTGCCGATCTTGCAATCAGGAATCCAGAATACAATATTCTAGGGATTGAATTATCTCCAATTTCCATACGAAAGGCTAATCGGCTGATAGAACGTCATAATCTTAAAAATGTAAGGTTATTTAAACTGGACGCCAGGCTGGTTATGAAGTATTTTGTTCCTGATGACTTTATAGAAACATTTTATATTAATTTTCCAGACCCTTGGCCCAAAAAGAAGCATAAAAAAAATCGGCTTATTTCTGAACAAACTCTTGATGTTTTATTGCGGAAATTAAAAAAAGGGGGCCAACTTTTTTTTGTTACTGACTGGAAAGATTATGCTGAAGAAGCTCGAGAAGTATTTGCCGAAAAAAAAGAATTGAAGAGTATTTTTTACCCGGAGTGGTATAAAAATGAATATCCTGAATATTTTTCTACAAAATATGAAAGAAAATGGAAAAATATGGACAGAGATATATATTATCAATGTTATTTATATGAATAAGTAGATGTCATATGTTGACACTAGCAATTTTCATATGTTAAAATCAAGTTTGATGCCTATTTCAAATCGATCATTTTTTTTGAATGTGGTTGTTTTTTTAGAATTAGTTGATTAGATTTTGAGGAGTTAATTTGAATCAGGTAGCTGATCTCTTAGAAAAAGTTAATACCTTCCAGTCAAGAATACAGTTTCTTGAAGAAGAACTATATGTAGTCTCTGAAGAAAAATATGCTCTGATGGAAGCTTGTAGAATAATGAATTCTACTTTGGAAACAAAATCCCTTCTTGATTTAATTCTTTATTTATCGCAAGAAGTGATGAAAGCTGAAGCGAGCTCACTTTTATTGATTAATGATGAAGAACAGCACATGTATTTCCATGTAATGCATGGAGATAAGGCTTCGCAATTGAAAGATGTACGTGTTCCTCTTGGTGGAAAGAGTATTGCCGGTTGGGTTGCTTCAAATAATAAACCACTTTTAATTGCCGATGCGCAACATGATAAACGTTGGTTTAAAGGTGCTGATAAACAGACAGCATTTGTAACTAAAACTATGATTGCTGTACCTCTTCTTTCTCAGGGAAAACCAATTGGTGTTGTTGAAGTTCTAAATAAAAAGAGTGGAAACTTTTTCGATCATGAAGATCTTAAATTGCTTGTAGCTTTGACTGACCAGGCTGGAAATGCTCTTGAAAAATCTGAACTTTATGAAAATATATCTCAGGAAAAGCAGAAAATTGAGACAATCATCACATCCATGAGTGATGGTATTGTTGTGTTTGACAAGGATTTTAATATTATTCTTTATAATAGAAGTGCTGATGAGGTATTTCAACTGAAAGAATACGAAAGGCAAGGTTCAATTCCAGAGAAATTTGAGATTATCATTGAAGAATTGAAAGATTTTGAAGAAAATACAGTTTTTGATGTATGTCTTTTGAAACCGGAAAATATAATTTTAAGTGGAAAAATAACTAATTTATACAATGATAACGAGGAACGTACTGGTGTTATCATTGCATTTAGAAATATTACTGAGAGCAAAAAAAATGAACGTATTCGTGCTGAGTTTCTTGCTTTTGTTTCCCATCAGTTAATCGAACCGCTTCAGGAAGTTGAAAGGATTGTGAATTTAAATAATTCTGAGGAGAATAATGTTGCTCAGTTTGAATATTTAAAAGACCGTATTCATCAATTAATGTTTTTCAGTGAACTTGAAGCAGGGCCTCTTAGACTTGATAGACTCGGATTTGATGTGATTGCGATGACTGAAATGTTATTGGATGAATTAAGTAAAAGGTATTGTGAAAATAATGTTAATTATAAATTGGTTTCAAAATTTACAGATTGTGAGATCGTTGCAGATGAAGAAAGGGTTCAACATTCATTTTATGCAATTATAAAGAATTGTTTTCTGAGGTCGGAAAAGGACGGAAAGATTTTTATTACTATAGAAGATTGTGGTGATGAAAAAATTTCAGTTTACTTTACTGGTAAAGGAAAACCATTTGAAGCTGATTTTATTGATAAGATAATGAAGAAGGATTTTTTAACTGCAATCACTAATTTGAAAGGTGAAGCTGGAGACGCAATATCCGAAAACGATCAGGAACTAAACCTTATATTTGCGAAACATACAATTGATGCTCATGGTGGGAAACTAGAGTTATTAAATGATAAAGGTTGTTTTGGAATAAAAATAGAGTTATATAAAGAAATCTGAACCTACGCCATGAATTAGCGAACTTTAAAATTTTCCTTCACCGATTTGTGCGTGGAATTTTAACTTAAGAAGATAATTAGAACTGGAGGATAATATGAAAAAAATTACTGTTTATATTAAAGATAAAAAAAAGCTGGTTGCATCAGATTCAACCTTGCAGGAACTTGCCAGAGGAATCAAATGTGAGAAGAATTATCCTATTCTTGGAGCAATGCTAAATGGTATTATTGTTGATCTTTTCAAGAAAGTTAAAAGTGGTGATAAAATTGACTTTATTACCTTCAAGGAAAAAGAAGGAAGAAAGATATATAGAAGGACTTTGAGTTTTATTCTTGCCAGAGCATGTATGGATTATCATCGGAATTCTAGACTTGTAATCGGACATTCCTTAAGCAATGGATATTATTATGACTTTTACTGTGATCTTCCAAATTCTTCTGAAGTTCTTGGAAAGATTTCCAGCATAATGAGAACAATAATCGAAAATAATGAAACTATTGAAATGATTGAACTTCCAAAAAATAAGGCAAAAGATCTGTTTAAAAAGAAAGGATTTTCAGATAAAGCAAGATTGTTGAAATATGTAGATAAGAAAAAAGTCATGATTTATAAGCTTGGACCATTTATGGATGTAGCACATGATTGTATAGCAGCTTCAACTGGTGTTATCAAAAGTTTCAAGTTGAGAAGAAATCCACCTGGATTTATACTTGAATTTCCTAAACAAAAAGCACCTCTAGAGATTCCTCCGTTTATGAACCAACCAAAATTATTTAAGGTTTATAAGGAAAGTAAACATTGGGGAAAGATACTTGAAGTGAATAATACCGGCCGTTTAAATGAAGTTCTTACAAAAGGTGGGACTTCAGAGTTGATTAAAATAGCTGAAGCGCTTCATGAAAAAAGAATTTCTGAAATAGCAGATGTTATTTCAAATCAACGTAAGGATATCAAGATTGTTCTAATTGCAGGTCCATCTTCAAGTGGAAAAACAACATTTTCAAAAAGACTTGCGATTCACTTGAAAGTAAATGGACTAAATCCTTTGACTCTTTCACTTGATAATTATTTTGTAAATCGTACTGATTGTCCTTTAGATGAAAAGGGAGATTATGATTTTGAATCACTTTATGCTCTTCAACTGGATCTTTTTAATGATCACTTGACCCGTTTGCTTAATGGGGAAGAAGTTATGATTCCTAAATTTGATTTTGAATTAGGACTTCGAAATGATAATGTTTCGCCTCTGAGGATTATTGATGGACAAATGTTGATTATTGAGGGGATACACGGGATGAATGAAAAACTGACTTATTCAATACCGCATAAAAATAAATTTAAAATATACATAAGTGCTCTTACACAAATCTGTATTGATGATCATAACAGGATACCAACAACTGATACCAGGTTGCTTAGACGTATGATAAGAGATTTTAAATTTCGTGGATATAGTGCTGAAAATACACTGAAACGTTGGCCATCTGTACGTGCTGGTGAAGAAAAAAATATTTTTCCTTTCCAGGAGAGTGCTGATATTATGTTCAATTCTGCGTTGGTCTATGAAACGTCTGTGTTAAAGCCTGCTGCGCGGCAATTATTAAAAGCTATTAAACCTGATTCCAGAGTTTTTAATGAAGCGCAACGCCTAAATCATTTCCTGTCGAATTTTCTGGCTGTTGAAACAGATGAGATTCCGCCAACTTCGATTATGCGAGAGTTTTTAGGCGGTTCGAGCTTTCATTATTAAAACGTCCTGAATTTAGCGAATCTTGAATTTTCTTTACCAATTTTAACTTGCGGTGTGCAAAAGAGCACACCTCAGCAAAAATCGGCAAAGAAAATCCAACCTTCATCTAATTCAGAACGTTTTAATTAATGAAAACAGTACATGTAAAATACCAATATAGATGGGGTAAGAAGTACTTGAATTTTCTTTGAAGTTCAAAAAAATTCACAGTACCCTGACCCCTGCGCCAGATAAGTTGTTTCCACCAAATATTGTATAGAAGTATATTGTGAAACAGGTCCTTGTGCCTGTCCAATAGAATAGTACAAATCTGTCATTCTGCGTCTTGAACGCAGAATCTATTTCAATTGTTAATACAGACAAATGGATTGTGACACAGTTTGCCTGTCCGATATTAATATCAAATATTTCTACAATCAATTTTGGATGGAAACAAACTAAGCTGGCTCAATAGGAAGTCCTTTTTGAGCCAGCTATATTGGTCTTTATTTTTTGGTTTTATTCAGATTCTTCAATGATTTCCAGTACAGCGGCAAGTTCTTTTACTGCATCTTCCCAGAAAGAAGAATCTGGATAGTTGACGACAACTTTTTTATAGTACTTTTTTGCCTTGATCAGATTGGATTTATGTTTATCCTTGAAAAAGAAATCAAGATAGACCTTTCTGTAATCCTTGCACTTGAAGGCTTTTTTGTTTTTGTTTTTACTCCATTTTCTTTTAAAAGGATCCCATTTTGCTTTTAAAGCTATGCCTGAAATCTGCCTGACGTTAAAATAATCAGATAAATCAAATGCAAATTCATTTTCTGCCATCAGGTAATATCGTGCAAGATTATAACAAAATTTTGGGATAAGTTTTGAATTTGGATAAAGTCGTGAAAAGTTTCCAAGACCTACTTCCATAGCATCAGGTAATTCGCGTAAGACCTTGTTGATTATTGTGATTTCTTTTGGCACATTTTTAGTGCCAAGAATTGTTTTTTCAATAAGATAAATTACAAATTTGTATTTGAAAATAAGGTATTCGGGGTTATAACTTTTTAAATATTTCAAAAGTAGAATCTGTTCTTTGAATCTGGTTCTGGGATATTTTTGCATTAATTCATCAAAAACTTTAAGACCATTGCTTATAAGTCCCTTGTCAAAATAAATCTGACCGGCTTTGAAAAGTCTTTCTTCTTCAGGTACATTTAACAGATTATCTTTAAAGCATAAAACTGATGTAACATTTAAAGATAGGAAAATAAGTGTAATAACGAAGTGTTTAAGAAATTTTGATTTCAGTTTTATCATTTTTTCTGTAATAGATATTGTTATCACCTTTAACTGAATGAGTTTCATTAGCTTTGTTTACTTTAATACAGATAACATTCATATCCTGGTATGATAATTCAGTAAATTTAGGCTTTAATACAGGGCGAATAAGTTTCTCGCAGATTTCTTCAATCAAATTGATTGAAAATTCTGAGTTTAATCCAATGACTTTTCTAAGTTCGCTGTCAACTCCAAGAACAAGTAGACCTCCATTGGTATTTGCAAAAGCAGTTAGTGATTTTGCAATTCTTTTAAAACCAGGAGCGGCTCCTTTAAATTCGAGAGTTTCACTCTCGTTTTGATCAAGAAGCTTCATAATATCGATTTTTTGCGGCATAAAATCCTCCAGATTATTCAGTGTAACTATTTACTACATCACACCGTCATAATATTCTAGTCATTATAACTGTATATGTCAACCTTGAATCGTTGAAAATCCAATAATTTAAATACAATTAGTGTATTGTTTGTTCTTTGAGGTAAATATTCTTTTGTGCTATTTTCAATCTGGTATTTTTAAATCGAAATCTCCCATTTCGACACTTTCTTCAAGTATATATAAAGATGGAGTTATTGCCTTGGAAAAAATAATTGAAGAAAATGAGATCATTCCAATCTTGAGACAGTTTTCGTCAACATCAAAAAAGGAATTGTGAATTTTTCTGTCTTTGATGTGATTACTGGAAGTTCCAAGATAGAAAAAACAACCTTTTGAATGATTTAGAAAATAACCGAAGTCTTCTCCGCCAAGTGAAAACTTTTCAAGGATTTTAACCTTCTTTTTTCCTAGAAGAGGAATAAGATGATGAATCAGTTTTTCAGACATAGCGTCATCGTTTATAACCGGATCATATCCTTCCTCCCACTCGGCATATGCCTTTGAACCAGTGATTGTTCCAGAAGCATTTGCTAATTTTACAAGAGCCTTGTATATTTTATTTCGTCCGTTTTTTTTGGGATGCCTGATTGTGCCTTCAATAGTGGTTGATTGGGGAATAATATTAGTCCTTGTTCCGCCTTGGATTGTACCAAAGTTGACTGTTGAAGGCTGAAATGGATCTGATAGTCTGGACAGGTATGTTTGTGAAGAAATTATAAAATGTGAAGCCGCGCAGATAGAATCATTTCCAAGATTTGGTCTTGACGCATGTGCACTTTTTCCTTTAAAAGTAAATTTGAAATTGGCAGTTGCGCTGAAAATCTGTCCCTTTTTGATTCCGATTTCTCCTGTTTTTAATGAGGGAGTAACATGAAGTCCATATACTCTTTTTACTGTTGGATTTAACATAGCCCCTTCTTCAATCATTGGAACTGCTCCTCCGGGACCTTCTTCAGCAGGTTGGAAAAAAAGTTTGATATTAAGATCAATATGATCTTTAAATTTAGAAATGATTTTTGCAAGACCTAAAAGATTTGCAGTATGGACGTCATGACCGCATGCGTGCATCATGCCGGGGTGTGTAGATTTGTATGGAACATCATTTTCTTCTTCGATGCTTAAACCATCCATATCAGCGCGAAATGCCACGGAATGGTCCTTTTTTGAGTCATAAATAAAACTAGCAATAATACCTGTTTTGGCAGTGCTGGTTATTTTGAAACATTTCAATTTCTTCAGAAATTTTTTCACATAGGCAGAAGTTTTATGTTCTTTAAAACCTTCTTCGGGAATCCGATGAAGATCTCTTCTGACTTTAACGATTTCAGGCCAGATCTGGTCAATGTATTCGGAGAGAATTTTAAATTTCATTTTTAATTTCCTTTTGTAATTTGAAGTTTAGTCTATCCTGAGTTGAGTGATTGTTTGGAATTCAGATGTGCTGATATCTTTAGGCAATAAGCTTCTTGAAAAACGTAGGCATACCCAACAGGTACGTCGAGGCTTTTCAAAACGTCTTAGTGCCAAAGAGATTAGTGCAGATGTTTTCAAACAATCGCTCAACTCAGGTCTATATTGATTATATTTTGTTTTAATAAAAATAGAAAGGGATTATTTGTTGTAATTTTGAATTATAGTTTTTATAACAAAGTTGAATATTTTATACAAAAAAGTGTAAAAAAGCCAATAATTCTGTTAACATATAGCGATAAGAATTTAAAAATTTAAGAAGAGGTTTGGATAATGAAAGCAACTGAATTGCGTAATAAATTTGTGAATTTTTTTAAAGAGAGAGGGCATACTTTTGTTCCATCGGATAACCTTATTCCCAAAAATGATAATACTATTTTATTCACTAATGCTGGAATGAACCAGTTTAAGGATGTTTTTCTTGAAAAAGGTAGCAGGGACTATTGTCGAGCAGTGGATTATCAAAAGTGTATGAGAGTTTCAGGGAAACATAATGATTTAGAAGAAGTTGGTCGCGATCATACGCATCATACATTTTTCGAAATGATGGGGAACTGGTCTTTTGGCGATTATTACAAGGAAGAAGCAATTGCGTGGGCATGGGAATTCCTTATTAATACTCTGAAAATACCAGTGGAATCACTGTGGATCACGATTTACAAAGATGATGATGAAAGTGGAGATATATGGAAGAAAGTCACAGGACTTTCTGGCGATAGGATTGTAAAGTTTGGTGACAAGGAAAATTTCTGGGAAATGGGTGCAACAGGACCTTGTGGGCCTTGTACTGAAATTCATTTTGATAGAGGGGAAAAATACAGTTGCTCTGATAAATGCACAGTAAATTGTGAATGTGGACGTTTTGTAGAGATCTGGAATAATGTATTTATTCAATATTTCAGAGATGAAACCGGAACTCTGAACCCTCTTCCTAAAAAACATGTTGATACTGGACTTGGATTTGAAAGAACTCTGGCAATTGTTAATGGAGAACAGTCAAATTACAATACAGATTTATTTCAACCAATTTTTAGAAAGCTTGAAGAAATGTCAGGGGTCAAATACGATGAGCATTCTGACATCGGGATAGCTTTCAGGGTTATTGCTGATCATATCAGGGCGCTAACATTCACAATTACTGATGGTGTACTTTTCAGCAATGATGGGCAGGGGTATGTTATAAGGAAAATATTGCGTCGAGCCCAGCGTTTTGGAAAGAAACTTGGCTTTGAAGAACCTTTTTTGAATAAAATCGTGATGACGGTTGTTGAGATTATGAAGGAAGCATTTCCAGAACTTCCAGATAAACAGTCTTATGTTGAAGAATTAATTATTGGAGAAGAAGAACGTTTTATTAAGACTTTACGCTCTGGACTTGAAATGTTGAATATATATATTGCCGAGATAAAGGGGAATTCAAAAGAAGTCCTGAATGGTTCACTTGCATTTAAATTATATGACACCTATGGATTTCCACTTGAGGTGACTAAGGATGTATGCCTGGAAATGGATTTGAATGTTGATGAAGAGGGGTTCTATCATCATATGGAATTGCAGAAAAACAGGGCAAGGTCAGCCCAGTCCAGTAAAATGTCAGAGACTTCACAGGATGTATTTGTTGAAATTTTGAAAAATTTTGGTCCAACAATTTATGAAGGTGAAGAAAAAACTGAATTAGAAACTAATATTATTGTTATATTAAAAGATGGGAAAGAAGTCGATTCACTTCGCGATAAGGGAATTATTCTGTTTCCAGTATCTCCATTTTATGGTGAAAGTGGAGGTCAGGTAGGCGATACAGGAATTGTTCTGGAAAAAGGTACTGTTGTTGCTGATGTTGTTGACACACAGCGTTTTGAAGGGAAACTTATTCTTCATCAGATTATCGTAAGATCTGGTATGTCACTTAATGTAGGAAAAAATTATAGTTTGAAAATAGATGTTGAAAGACGTTGTGCAATTAGAAAAAATCATACAGCTACACATCTTTTACAGGCTGCTTTAAGAAAGGTTCTTGGTAACCATGTAACTCAGGCTGGAAGTAAGGTAGGACCGAATTTTCTGAGATTTGATTATACTCATCATACTCATACTGAACCAAATGAATTAATGGAAATTGAGAGAATGACAAATGAACTTATTCTTGAAAATACAAGTCTTCAGGTCAGGATGATGCCGATTCTTGAGGCGAAGAAACTTGGAGCAATGGCTCTGTTTGATGAAAAATATGATGATACTGTACGAGTAATAAATATTGGTGGAAAGAGTATTGAATTGTGTGGTGGTTCACATGTTTTATCAACCGGTGAAATAGGAGTATTGAAAATCAGGTCTGATAGTGCAATAGCGTCAGGTATAAGACGTATCGAAGCAACTGCTGGTTTTGCTGCATTGGATTATTTTCAGAAAATTTCTCAGATCATGGATTCTATATCAGGTCATCTAGTTTGTAAACATGATGATATTCTGGACAGGATCATAAAAATTGAAGCTGAAAGCAAGAGTTTAAAAAAGGAAATAAAATTAACCAAGGAAAAGCGATTAGGTTCAGATGTAAGTTCCATTCTGGATAATGCCAAGGAAGTGAATGGTGTTTATCTTGTAACTCAGGAGTTTGATGGGCAGAATCCAAAATCTCTTTTAGGTCTTATTGATAAATTGACTTCTCAAAGAAATGATATGCTTATTCTTTTTGCGAATCGGGCTAATGATGGAAAAAAAGTACAATTGTTTTTAAAAGTAGGTGAGAAGCTGACTGACAGGTATCATGCTGGAAAAATGATAAAGGAAATTGGGAAAACTGTTGGAGGTGGAGGTGGCGGAAAAGCCGATATGGCACAGGCTGGCGGAACAATGCCTGAAAACATACAGGATGCATTTAAAAAACTGGAAGAGATTGTATAAATGGGAAGGCTTCTAGCACTTGATATTGGAGAAAAGAGAACAGGAATTGCAATGTCTGATCCTATGAAAATTATTGCTTCGCCTAAGGAATTATTTGAAGGAGATCCTGCAAGTGATGTTTTTGTCAGTAAAATAAAAAGCATTATTGAAAGTGAAAATATTGAAAAAATAATTGTTGGATTGCCAAAAAATTTGAAAAATGTGGATACTCTTTCAACAAGTCGAGCCAGAGAAGCAAAAGAGTTATTAGAAAAAAATGTGGATATTCCAGTTATTTTCTGGGATGAAAGAATGACGACTGCTCAATCTGATAAAGTTCTGGATAATTCTGGAATTAATTGGAGGAAGAAAAAGAAGATCATTGATAAGATGGCTGCGGCACTTATTCTGGAGAATTACCTTAGATATATCGAATTGAACATTGATATTAAATAATTAATACTGTAGGGACAGGTCCCCGTGCCTGTCCAAGTTAAAGATAACCACGAAGATACGAAGAAAAAGAGAAGAAATAATCACACTAAGGCACAAAGGCACAAAGAAAAAAGAACAAAAATTGTTAATATTGTAGGGACAGGCCCCTGTGCCTGTCCAATATAAAGATGACCACGAAGGACTGGAAAATGAAAAAAATAAATTCAGATCGTAAAATATGGGTTTGCAAATTATTCATAACTGCAATCATGTTATTTTTTGTATATATAATACCAGCGTTTTCAAAAGATTCTGTAGCAGAACTCCATCTTAAAAAAGCAGATCTTCTTATGAAAAAAGGAAAGTATACTGAAGCTGGATTACATTATAAACAAGCTCTTGATGATGATGAATACAGTGAAGTTGCGAGATATAAGATTGCATGCATGTTGTTCAGGAAAAAAGATTACATAAAATCCAGAAAATATTTTCTAAAATTTTGTAAAAAATATCCCAAATCAAAATATATTCCAAAGTGTTGGAATTATCTTGCTATTCTACATAATCCAGAACTGCCTGACATAGATCAGGTTATGGATAGATTTTATGATACTGTTTTTCGCTATGCGGTTTTGAAAAAAAATATTCGTTTTTTTCCAGAACTTTTTTTCTTTGGACAAAAATCAAATTTTTTTGATTTTGATAAATCTTTTGATTATAACACGAGGATAATGAAGCAGTTTCCTGAAGAACAGAAGCTGTATAATATGGCCAGAAAAAGATTAGCAATAGCCTACTATATTTATTTTGAAGATATTGAAAAAAGTTTGATCTATATTGATGATAATAAAGAAGATAAAAGATTCAATACGATTTTGCGGGGAATTATTATATTTATCACAAGTATTAGAGAGGGGATTTCGGCTGAGAACTTTTCAAAAAAACTTGTAGATTTGAAAATAAAAACTAGATTTTCTGATTTTATTCAGACATTGTATGCTTTTGCAATTGACGATAGTAATATTCCTGAGTTTTTTCAACTTTCAATAGCTGATGTTCAGAAGAAATATGGAAAAGTCCATGACGAAGAGTTGATAATGTATTTTATATTATCGCGCTTCAATGAAATGAAAAGAAAGGATTTGAAAAGAGCACTTGATTTTTATACAATCCTACAGAAACGTGCATCAGATGTTAAAAAGATGGTTTCTAAAGATAAGGAATTTCGATATTCTTCCTTGGAAGTATATGCAAAAAAGGCTATATCAAGAATTAAAGATTATTTGGAAGAACAGGAAAAAGCTGGTTATCAATTCTTTATAAGTGATTCTTTTGTCAGGCTTGGTAAATATGATAAAGCGCTTTCGGTGCTGGATATTGTCGTGAATGATCCGAAAACTAAAGATGAATTAAAACTCCGGGCTGTTTTGAAAAAGGCCAAAGTACTTTCAGAGGATTTACAGAACTATGACAATTGCAGGATATATCTTGAAAAATGGGAAAAACTGTTTAAAGATTCCGTGTTTTCTGCAGAATACTATCATTTATTAGCAGATTCTCATCTAAAACTAGGGAATTACAGTCGTGCAATTGAAATTTTTGATGATATGGGGAAGAATGCTGGAGAAAATGAACTTAAGAAGCAGGCATTGCTTAAACTGGCCTATATTTATGAAGAATGGGAGGATTATGATAAGGCTTCCCAGAAATATGAAAAATTTATCGAACTTTCAGCTGGAAATGATCTTGGAGATATAGCTCGAATAAGGCTTGCCAAGTTATATAAGGATAATTATAAGAAACCTGTAAAAGCCCGAAGTCTACTTTCAGCAATAGTCCTGAACCCTGATAGTCCATTTAGAGATCAGGCTAAAGAGATAATGAATGACCTGTTTAAAAGAAATAAAGCTCCTGTTTCTGGAAAAAAGAAAAAAGGAACTAAGAAGTCTCCGGCAAAGAAAAAGATATTTAATTCGGAAGAGATCAGTGTTTTAAAGGGAATTTTTTCTAAACTTAAAGAAACAGAGGATGAATCGGCCAAGCTTTCACTACTTTATGAAGCAGGGGAGTATTTCTTTGAAACGATTAAGGGTTATGGAGATGCTATAAAATTCTTTTCTATGTACAAAGCAATATCTGATGAATCTATGAATTATAACGAACGGTATTATGATGTTATTTATAAGATGGCTCAATCCTATTTTCTGTCTGAAGATATTGATATGGGAATAGCGATGTTAGAGGAAGGAATAGGAAAATCAGCGGATGATAAAAGTCGATTCCGTTTCTTAAATCAAAAAAAGAAATGGAAAAACGAACAAGGGGAAGAAGCGAAAGACACACTATGGGAAATAGTTCGAATGTATAAACTGTCTGAAGAGGAAGGATATTTTAATTATCTTACAGAATATTACCAGATAATTATGAAGGAAGGAACAGACATCGAAGTGAGAAAGCTGATTAAACTGCTTGGTAAATATCCTGAATCGTTTCATAGTGTGTATTACAGGATGAAGTTATGTGAAAAAATAGGTGAAAAGAAAAAGTATAAGGAGTTTTTGAAAAATCTTTCCAAATACAGTCAGGTGGCAGATAAGATCGAAGATCTTTTATTAGATGAAAAGAATAAGAAAATATATAATGATTTGCTTATCAAATATACGGAATTTTTAAATAATTACCCTTTTTCAAGTAAAATACCCTTTGTGAAGCTGAATATTGCAAAACTTTATGTAAACAAGTTGAAGGATTTTGATAAGGGAAGCTCTTTTTTAAATCAACTTATATCTTCCTATCCTGATTTTAAGGAAGGAGTTGAAGCTAAAAATCTGCTTGAAAAACTTCCTTATTATAAGCAAAAGGAAAGACTTGAGAATTATCTTATTAACCCGGATCTGACCGATGATGAAAAGGCTGAAGCTTATCTTCGCTTAATTGAGCTTGCTCATTTTTATCTTTTAGATATGTACACGAGTCAAAAGTATGAAGAATTGATTAAAACGCTGAAAATGAATTCTTCAAACAGGGCTTATTATGCTCAGTTGATGGAAAGAAAAAAAATTGAGAAAGTCTTTGGTAAACAGGCGAAAAAAATGAATATTACTGCTCTTGAAGATATATATCTGCTTTTGAATTCTGCCCGTGTTGTGCGCAAGGAAAATGGTGAACCGGAGTTTCTGATCAGATATCTTAATGAATTTGCAGTTAAATACCCTAAATTTCCAGGTATCAATAAGATTTACGAGGAATTGATACTTCTGTACAACCAGAAAAAAGATCTTGAAAATGAAGAAAAATATATTTGGATAGTTTTAAAGAGTGGAAAATCTGAAAATTTAAAAAGTCATCTGGATACTTTATTTAAAATGTATCGAGATAAGACAGGTAAATTAGAAAAGAAATTGGAAAACTTAAACAGTGATGAAAAGGCTATTGTTAAAAAAATTAATTGGCTTAAAAGATTGAATATGGTTCGTACGATGGAAGAACATTCTTTTAATTATACTGTTGAAAAAGGTTTGCACTATTTTGAAAAGATAGCAGATATATACAGATCACTTGGATTATTTCCAGAGATGTATAACACATATAGACGTGTGATTGATGGAGCACATACCAAAAAGCTGAAAGGGAAGTTTTTTCTTAAATTAGCTGATGAATACGAGAAAAATGGAGAATTTTATGATTCTGTGAAGGTTTATAGAGAATTCATGAAAGCGTTTCCTGATTATTCCAAAACTCCTCAATTGCTGCTTTTTCTGGCAAAAGAATATGCCAGGCGTGAAGCGTTTAAAATTACTACACAATATTTTGCTGAGATAAAAAAGAAATATCCAGAGTATTATTTGAAAAAGAAGTTGGATAAAATGGCCCTGGAATTCGAGGGAAAGAAAGACGCTCCTGATAAAAAAGGGAAAAAGGGCATGACTAAAACAACTGTGATGTCCAGTTTTGAAGTGCTCATTGAGAAATGTAAAGAACTTCTGGAAGATGAATTTGAAGACGAGGAATTGTACGATGAAGAGCGTGAAGAACTTATTGCTAGAGTTGAGAAAATTGGAGAAACAAAAGATAAGGACTTTGATAAGATAACTAAGATACTGAATGTATTGAAAGGTAAAAAATTGTTTAAACGAGCCAGCGAATTTCTTAATAGTGCTTATGAATTTTTAAGTCATACATCAGAGAAAAAGAATGCTCCAGAACTTGTTTTACTCAATGCTGAAATCAATGAAGAACATATACATGATTATGAGAAATCTGTAGAGCTTTATGAACTTTACTTGAAAGAGTCTTCGCAAAGTACCAAATTTGTACGTCTCCACTTTCATATTGCTCAGTTATATCATTTGAAACTGGAAAATATTCTTAAATCAAAAGAGAATTATGATGTGATAATTGATAGTTATCCTGAATCAGAATATTTTGATAAGTCATTGCTGTTTGAAGGAATGCTTTATATGGATGAATATAAGGAGTATGATACTGCCATAGAATATTTTGAAAGGATCATTAATGACAAATTCGATAGTGAACTTGCAGATGATGCACAATACAAAATCGGGGAGATTTATGAAAATATTCTCCATGATGACCAAAAGGCAAAAGAAGCCTATGAAAAAGTAATCCATAATTTCTCAAATTCAAATGTTTATGAAAATGCTGAGTTTGCTATAAGACGAATAGAAGATAGAAATTAGCCTGCACCCTGAATTAGCGAATCTTGAATTATTAAGCATTCGTGCAAACTTCAACGCACGAATAGTGCGCCTCGGTTTACCCAAATTATGAATAATCCAACCTTCATCTAATTCAGGCCGCAGAATAATAAGTTAATATAAAAATTTAAAGAAATATTAAAAGTTATTGTTGTTAAATTATTGTTATATAAAATTTAATGTGATATAATACAAAAAATTCAAAAAACAGGAGGGCTTTTTATGAGTCCTGAAACAATCGGTCAGTTACGCGAATTTGGTTTTACAGTTGCATGGGCACTCGTTGCATCAGTTGCAATGGGTCTTTCATTAGGTCTTTTGATTAAATTTTTTGATTGGATGACTCCAGTTAATGAATGGAATCAAATCAGAAATGGAAATATTGCAATGGGTCTTATCCTTGCTGCAGTTATTCTTGCTTTTGGATTTGTTGTTGCAATGACACTTTTCCCATCAAGCATTACAGTCAGCATCAATGTTAATGCTCCAGCTGAGTTTTTAAAAGCTATGGCAGGACAGGTACCAAAGCTATAATCGAGAGATTTTATTTTTTTAAAGTTAAATAATATAACGGTCAGTATTTCAGTGATTATCTGGATGCTGACCGTGTGTTATTATAACCTTAATTAGGTCATTATATGAAGACAGTATTTTATTTAACGCTAGTCGTATTAATTGGGTTTGGAGTATTTTATTTTCTAGATGAAGGGATGCTTTCACCTGAAAAAAAAGTTATCAGAGATAGGACGTTACAGTTTATTGAATCTCTAAAGTTCAAAGATTTTGATAAAGCTGCAACATATCATTCACCAAAAGATAAAAATAGAAAAAATATACCCAAGCTTATTGAAAAAAAGTTTGCTGTTAAACCTGAATTTCTAAATTTTGTTGATTATGAAGTCAGTTTTGTAGAAATGAATGATGCAGAAAACAGAGGTTTGGTGAAAACAAATATTACTGTTGAATTGCTTAATTCCAAGCAGGCACAAAAGGACAAAGGTAATAAGGTAAAGACCGTTGAAATTATATATTACTGGTCAAAAGAACAAAAGTATGAAATGGATGATGAGGAAAATCCCAGAAAAGTAGATGGCCAGTTAGAGTGGTATCATAAATTACAATCCTCGCTTTAAGTGTCTGATTCCACAGGATATAGGTGAAATATGAAAGATAAGATAATGTTGTCTGTAATAATCCCATTTTATGATGAAGAAGAAAATCTTCCGATTTTAACTGAAGAACTCTGTAATGCAGTAAAGAGAATTAATAATTGTAATGCCGAATTCATATATGTAAACGATGGTTCAAATGATGATAGTGAAAAATTATTACTTGAGTCTATAAAATCTGTAGAAAATATTCAATTCAGGATTATAAATTTGGAGTACAATTGTGGCCTGTCATCAGCGTTATGGGCTGGAATTCAGAATTCACAAGGGGATATTGTAATTACAATTGATTCTGATTTGCAGAATGATCCGGCTGATATTCCAGAAATGGTTGATATTATTGTTAATACTGGCGTTGATGCAGTTATAGGTATAAGGGCGAATAGAAAAGATACATTCGTAAAACGAATGACATCAAAGAGCGCTAATGCGATCAGAAATTTTCTGATTAAGGATGGTGTCAAGGACACAGGGTGTACATTGAAAGCCTTTACAGGCAAGGCAGTAAAATCTCTTCCTTTTTTTAAGGGAATGCACAGATTTTTACCTTTTTTGCTGAAACTAAAAGGTTATACATTTAAAACTCTTGATGTAAATCATAGGGAGAGAAAATATGGAGAACCCAAGTATTTTCTTTTTAATAGATTAATTGGTCCGTTCTGTGATCTGCTTGCTGCGATCTGGATGCGAAACCGAAATATTCATTATAAGATCAAAGATGAAAAAATAAAATGATTCTGGGGAAAATCCGGTATTTTCTTACTGGAATAATTCTCTATATCTCTGCTTTCTTTCTATATGTTGATCTCCTTTTCGATAAATACAAGGATCATACTTCAATTCTTACTGGAACTATTGGAAAGTATGGTTTTTTATACCTGCTTTCGGGGATTTTTTTTTCCTCAGTATTTCTGTATTTTATATTTAATAGATCAAGGCTCAGTGTTAATAAATATTCTTTTCTCAAATGTTTTTATCTGATTCTAGCAATGTATCTTTATAGTGGAACCCATATCAACAGTTCCATGTTTATTTTTATCTGTCTGATATTCATCTTTCATCTTTTTAGCTCTGAAAAGATAATAGCTTATATTCTATTTATATGGGGATGTGGTCTTATAATAAGGACCTGCTATTTTTCTGAGTTATATTCATTCAGTTTATTTGTTGATTATACTGCAAAGCTTCTTGTAATAATATTTAAGCCGATTTTTAACTTGTATTATATAAAGCCATTCTTTTTTTTTCAAAATGGGAAAAATATTTATGAAACCAGTCTTTATGTCGATTATATCAAACTTCTGGTACTTCCTTTTTTCTATGTCATGTTCTGTTTTTCGATTTATTTTATTTTTAACGCCCAAATTAAAAGGCTTTTTCTTTTTATAACTGTCAGTATACCCGTGTATCTTATTACAATAGCAGGAAATACTTTTTTTCTTTCCTTGGGAGATTATTCCTTTCCAATGAAATCGTTATATCTTTTTAGACCTTTTATCTATCTTGCGATATTTATACCTGTGTTTCTTATCTGTTATGATTTCAAAAAGGCTGATACATCTTGTAGCATTAAACCGATTGAATGCAGTCGCTGGCATAGGATTTTCATATTAGCACTGATATTTACTGTTTTAATCACAGTGGCATATAAAAATTATTATGGAGTGAAAGAGTATAACCAGATTGAATTTCACATTAATGAACTTCATTCTGACTGGGAAAACTCATACATAGATTTTCTTCCTGGACTTAAAGAACCTCTAGCTGAAAATAACTATTCAAATTTTGTTAGATTGCTTTCAGAGTATGGCGATGTAAAACTTATTGTACCTGGAGAAAAATTTGAAAAAGCAAGAGCTTTTGCTGCACAGGAAAAAAAGATTAATGCAGTTGAGACTAATGAATACTCAAAGTATATCAAAAAACTGGGTTTAAAAGATGTTCTGATTTTAAAATGTGTTACAAAACCATTTAGTTCTGAAGAAATCCAAGAGACCATTATGTTTGTTAAACGCGGAGGAAACCTTGTATTGATCGGTGAACATACAAATATATTTTTTATGAATACCATGATAAATAAACTTTCTAAAAAATTTGGATTTACTTTTGAAAATGATTCAACAGTTACTCTTGAAGGTGCATGGCTCTATTCTGAACCTGAAGAAATGATATATCATCCAGTAAATTATGATGTTACACATTTCATGTGGGCGACAAACTGTTCAATAAACATCATTCACAATTCTGTAAAAACAATAATCAAATCAAGTCCTGCTTCTTTTTCTGAGACATGGGAATACTGGAATCCTTCCTTTTTTTCAAGCCTTATAAGAGATGGAAAAGATATTTTTGGTGAAAAACCAGTAATGGTAACAAGAAAATTTGGAAAAGGAAAGATTCTGGGGTTTGGCGATTCAACAGATTTTAATAATTACATGTTATATACTCCTGGAAAAAGAGAACTAATCAGGGGTATTGTCAGATGGTTCAGTGGTAAATATGAAGCTTCTGGTGAACATATATTATGGATGGTCATTATCTGTTTAACATTGGCTTTTTTATGCAGTTTGTTATGTTGCAGAGTGCCGGTTTATTTAATTCCAATACTAATATTTTTATCAGGTCTCGCTGTTTTTTCATCAGTTAATAAATTCAACAGGGTAAGAGATATTCCGATTCGACTTCCATCTGAACGTATTGTTTTCGATTCTTTCCATAAACCTGTTCCAGTAGTTTTTTCTGATAAACACGTTAATGTAATGGGGAAAAAATCCTATGACAATTTCTATTATGAATTGGGTCGACTAGGATTGCCAAGATATTTAAATCATGGCGAGCATCTTGATAAAGTTGATTATAATGGCGTTCTGGGAATAGTTTTGATCTCGCCAAAAAAGCCCTATACTAAAAAAGAAATTACCTGTATTAGATCCCTTGTGGCGGAATCAGGAAAATCTCTGATTCTGATATGTGGTCCTGGTAAGGGAACTAGAAATATGAATAGATTATCTAAAGAATTTGGAATGAATTTTTCAAAAGAAAAATTTAATTCAAAACATCCATTTTTAAAGAATACAGGACATATTGATGGGGGAGAACCTATACTTGTTAAAGATGGAATCTGTATTTCATCATGGAAAGATTTTGGAAATGGGAGAGTGCTTTGTGTTGGAGATGATCTGCTTTTTACTGAATATACAGAATGGTTTTCAAAAAAGGGTTTTGAAGATTTTATAGTAGAGTTTGGCAGCGCTTTCTTTAAGAAACATAATAAACAAAAGACTTCCAGAGTATTGAATAAATACTTTCATGATTAATTTATAATCCTAAAGTAATAATTGTTAATTATGTTTAATGGGGGTCAGGTCTTTAGATTTGACTTTTTGATTCATAAAGGTCAAATCTAAAGACCTGACCCCTGAAAGAATTTTCATTTCTTGACAGTATTAAAATTGATTTGTTACTATCACTGTATAAATAGTAAACAGGGGGATTGTTATGGGAGATTTGTTGATAAAGAATGGTTTTCTGGCAGGACCAAATGCACCATATATGAAAACTGATATTTTAATAGAAAATGGTAAGATTTCCGGGATAGGTAAATTTGAAGAAAAAGAAGGTGTAAAGTGCATTGATGCTGAAGGCAAAGTTGTTCTTCCAGGATTTGTAAATTGTCATCATCATTTGTATAGTGCTTTAGCACGTGGAATCCCGATTGGACCTGGAACGCAATTAAACAATTTTGATAATATTCTAAAAAATCTCTGGTGGAAGCTTGATGTTGCACTTAATAAGGAAGATATTTATTATAGTGCCATGGCCGGAATACTTGATTCAGTAAAAAATGGTGTAACTACTATAGTTGATCATCATGCATCATTTGGACTCATTGAAGGAAGCCTGGATATAATCGAAGACGCAATGGTTGAAAATGGTGTAAGAGGAGTTTTGTGTTACGAAGTCTCTGATCGTCATGGTGAGGCTGCCACTCTGGAAAGTATCAATGAAAATAAGCGTTTTCTAAAGAAAGTTAATGATAAAGATTATGCTTATAAGGATAGTATTGGTGCATTGTTTGGATTACATGCTGCTTTTACATGTTCAGATAAAACTTTGGAAAGATGTGTAGTTGCAAATACGGATTTTAGTACTGGATTTCATATTCATTTAAGTGAAGACCTGATGGATGTGAATCTAAGTATGAAAAATCATGGAAAGCGAGTTGTTCCTAGACTTTTGGAACGAGGAATTCTTGAAAAAAATACACTTTGTGTTCATGGTGTCCATATTGATAACCGAGAGATTGAAATCTTAAATGAAAAGAATTGCTATCTTGCTTATAACCCGATGTCAAATATGAACAACGCAGTTGGTGTTCCTCCAATTCTTGATATGATCAGTGCTGGTGTAAAAGTAGTTCAGGGTACTGATGGATTTACAAGTTCACTCCTTGAGAATTTCAAGTATGCATTTCTTTTACAAAAGATTACTAAAATGGATCCTGGTGCATTCACTTATGGTGATATTGATAATTATTTTTTCAATAATCCATCTATTCTTTTTAATCAGTTTTTTGGAAAGAATACTTTGGAAACAGGAAGTGTTGGTGATGTACTCATTCTAGATTATTATCCTCCAACACCTTTAACTGAAGCAAATATGACTGGTCATTTAATTTTTGGATTTTCTCAGAGAAAACCTGAAGTTGTAGTTATTAATGGTGAAGTTGTTGTGAAAGATGGTAAAAATTGCAAGGTATGCGAAAAAGAAATTGCAGAAAAATCATCTGAAGTAGCAAGTAAATTATGGAAACGCTGGTAACCTGAATTCAGAATGAGCGAATCTTGAAATATTAAGCATCTGTTCAGACCTCAACGCACGATCTAATAAGAATTGTAACTACGAAAAGGACGAAGGGAAAATTAATTAAGATGGAAAATAATTAATGCTAAATAGCAATATAGATGGGGTCACATGGAACTTTTGTGAACTTGAAATCCAAGTTCATGAAAGTTGCTTTGACCCCTGCGCCAACTTAGTTATATCCACCAAAATTGATATAGAAGTAGTAATACATAAATAAGGAGAAAAATTTAAAATGTTAGAGATAATAAAAAAGCAGGATCCGGAATTATATGAATCTATGTATGGTGAATACACCAGACAGGAAGATAAACTTGAAATGATTGCTTCAGAGAACTATGTATCAAATGCAGTTCTTGAAGCCCAGGGAAGTGTTCTTACGAATAAATATGCTGAAGGATTGCCTTATGGTCGAAGTAAGAAGACTGGCGATATAATGTATAAGAAATATGGTCGTTATTATGGTGGTTGCGAATGGGTAGATAAAGTTGAAAGACTTGCAATGGAAAGGGCTTGTGAATTATTTGGAGCTGAACATGCAAATACTCAGGCACACTCTGGATCTCAGGCGAATATGGGTGTTTATTTTTCGGTTCTAAAACCAGGTGATACGATTCTAGGTATGAGCCTTTCTCATGGAGGTCATTTGACACATGGAGCGCCAGTTAATTTTTCTGGAATGTTGTATAATGTAATTCCATATGGTGTAGATGAAGAAACAGGTCATATTGATTATGATGCTTTAAGAGAACTCGCACTTGAACATAAACCTAAGCTTATTGTCTGTGGTGCAAGTGCATATTCAAGGACAATAGATTTCGAGAGGATTGGATCTATTGCACGTGAAGCCGGTGCATTATGTATGGCGGATATTGCTCATATCGCTGGACTTGTTGCTGCTAAAAAACATCCACTTCCATTTCCACATATGGATTTTGTTACTACTACAACACATAAAACTCTTCGTGGACCAAGAGCTGGATTGATTATGTGTAAAAAAGAATTTGCAAAAGGAATAGACAAGACTATTTTTCCAGGTATACAGGGTGGACCATTAATGCATGTGATTGCTGCCAAGGCAATCTGCTTTAAAGAGGCAATGAGTAAAGAATATTCAGATTATATTGATTTAGTGATGATAAATGCTAAAACTCTGGCCAAAGAATTGACAGATCTTGGATTTAATATCGTATCTGGCGGAACGGATAACCATCTGTTCCTTGTAGATCTTAATAACAAGGATATTTCAGGTAAAAAAGCAGAAACGATATTGAATCAGGCAGGTATTACTCTTAATAAAAATACAGTTCCGAAAGAAACCAGAAGTCCTTTTGTAACAAGTGGTGTTAGAATTGGAACACCTGCTCTTTCAAGCCGTGGTATGGGACCAGCCGAGATGAAAATAATAGCTGGTTATATCAATCAGATTATTTCAGCTCCGGATGATGAAGAACTAAGAGTTAAGATCAAAGCTAAAGTAAAACAGTTATGTGCAAAATTCCCTCTTTGGTATAAATAAAAAAGAAGAAGATTTTACCACGAAGACACGAAGGAAAAGAGAAGAAATAATCACACAAAGGCACTAAGGCACAAAGAAAAAGTTAATACCAGCTAGGGTCAGAAGGACTTTTGTTTAGCTCGAAGATCGAGCTGAATGAAATGTGCCCTGACCCTGTTAGATTAATATCAAAAATTTAAATATTGTAGGGGTGACCTA